>MUZZ01000042.1 GCA_003266075.1 Methanosphaera sp. rholeuAM74 | reverse complement strand
GATTAGCAATCTGAGCTGACGTGAAGTTATAGACAAATGAAGCCTGACCATTACTTACTGGAGCATAGACAATCTTCTTATTAACATCTTTAATAGTCTTACCATTGACCTTAGCAACTACTTTACCTTCATTTATTACTGAACCATCACTAGCTGTTACATTTACCGTTATTGTTGTATTAATGTTAGCCTTAGTAATGATAGGATTAATCACTATATCAGTTGAAATTACCTGGAATGTTGTTTTTGCACTTGTTGGTGCATAATTTTCATTGTTAAAAATTGCTATTACTGTGTTTTCACCAAGAGTTGTAGCATTAAATGTGTAAGTGTAAATTCCTTCATCGTCGGTTGTTACTGTATATTCCTCATCGTTTATTACTAATTCAATTTCAGCATTAGATATTGGATTGTTATTGTTGTCAGTGAGAAGTCCAGTAACTGTAGTTAATTTATTTAAGATTACATCATCTGCACTTATGGTTATTGTTGCTTTAGATAATTCAACATCAAAGAATGATCCCACATAATTTCTTGCAAGGTCATAATTATTGTCTCCAGAGTATCTTACTTCATAAAGATTGTTATCATTAATCTCTGATGGTTGATAGTTATATTCGTACTGTCCATTTTCATCTGTAGTGTTTGTATATGTTTCTCCGTTTATTATGAAGGCTATTTCAGCGTTACCAACTGGAGCATCAGTTTCATCTATTAAAGTACCAGATATAGTGAAGACGTCACCTAGTCTTATTACAACTGGTAAGTTATCGTTTACCAGTTGAGTGTTTCTTTTAGTAACTATGAAAGTTGTTGTTGCATTCTGTATGTTATATCTTACATTGTCATAGGATATTGATACAACATATTCCCCTATTTCTGGAGGAGCGAATGTGTAATTGAAGTATCCATCTTCATTAGTTGATAATGGTATTGTTTGATCGTTAATAGTGAATATTAAGTCTGTTTCAATTCCAGTACTATTGGAGTCAATGTATACTCTACCAGTGATAGGTACGTCAGTTAACGTAATCGTGTTTTCAACTTCATCTAAGTGTACATATACTAATGGTTTATCAACAAAAATATTTTTCGTGGCAACATTAACCTTAGCATTAGTAAATGTAGCATTAGCTATTATAGGAATAGTACCGTTTCTTGTTATTGTGTATGTGTATGAGTATTTACCTTCCCCATCTGTTGATGTAGTGTATTGAGTACCGTCTATTTTTAGTACTATAGGATTGTTTTTCAATGTGTTATTTTGTAGTGTGGCATTACCAGTTATCGTGATTTCATCACCAATTAATATTTCCTCTGGGAAGTTGTCATCAATTGTTACTGTTATATTAAATGCTTCTGTCTTGAATGTACCAGTATATACTTCTCCTGCTGGTTTGTATGCATCATTTCCTTCAAATTCGACATTTAAGTTGTAAGTGGTTAATCCTTCGGTAGCATTATAAACTAATGAGAATTTACCTTCAGAATCTGTTACTTGGGAATAATCTTCACCATTTAGTAATATTTTTATTGTAGCACCAACAACCGGTTCACCGAATTTATCGATTAATGTACCATTAGTAATTACTTCATCGAAGTATGGCGTAACATCAACAATATTTATATTAGTACCTGTACCAATACCCGTATCAATTGTTAAATTAGTCTTTTTTGGACCTACTACAACATCAAACGTAATTGTGTCTGATTGTGCATTGTATAATTCCTGATTAGCCATTGATGCTGTTACTGTGACAGTTAAAACATCATTATATACCACATCATGTGAGAATTTACCTTCAGAATCTGTCATGACTATTACGTTTGATTCAACTCCCATTATTTGGAGAGCTACTTCAACATTGGATAATACGTTGTTATTTGCATCTGTCACTGTCCCAGTAATTGTTGTGGTTTCATTCACTTCAGATAGTAAATCTTCATCCAATTCAATTACTGTACCAAGTTTTCTTATATTGAATGTACCACTTACTTCTGCACTAGCCTCATATGATTCATCACCATCAAATTTAATTGAAATTGGTACATTCTCAGCTAGATGAGTTACATCAAATGTGAATATATAATTACCTTCATCATCTGTAGTAATAGTTTTGGTTGTACCGTTGACATTTACAGTTAATCCAGCATTTCCAATACCATTGTTATTAGTAGTTCGTACTAATTTACCAGTGAGGACTGTATTTTCTACGACGTTTATTGTATTTTGAATTCCTTCATTGTCTTGGTCTACAATTAGTGTAGTTAGTGATTTAGTTACAGTTACTGGGAAAACAGCAGTAGTGTTATGGAAGTAAAAATCTTTGATAACCTCAACAGTAAGATCATAAGTTCCAACTCTTGTTGTTGGAACGGAGATGCTAGCTACACCATTTTCAACTGAATAATTTCCCAGCAGAAGATTATTTCCATCCCTGACATTTATCTTAGGTGTACCTGTAATCGGATTACCGTTGCTGTCGGTTATATTAACTGGTATGATTGTGTATCCAATCTCCCCTGTGACACTTCCAACACCAACTATGTTTACGTCAATAGAACTATCGAGAACTGTGAAGTTTGTGCTTCCTGTTGCTCCTATGAAGTCATTAGAATAACCCCATTTCATAGTTATAGTATAATCACCAGGATCAATAGGTGGAATTGTGACAGTTAAAGTAGCTTTTTTATTTTCAGCCGGTTTTGCAGAACCTCTATAAATTGTTGTATCGTTTAATTTAACTGTAATACTATATTGTGTAGTTTTCGCTATACCGCTTTTAGAAGTCAACACTAAATAAACATTATCGCCAATATAGCCACTATTTGGTGTTGCGGTAAGATTACCATCTGTTAAAGAAGTTTTGATGCTTTTCCCATCCTTTGCTATTTTTTTCATATCAGAAGCAGCTGTTGTATCCTTATCGCTTGTTTCTGCTTCTTTTTGTATCGTTTGACTTTCCTTTATATTATCATCAGTTTGTGTGACTGTGTTATCGTCAGCACGTACTGTATTTGTTATTGTATTGTCTGGTATTCCCGTGTCGTCAGCATCTGCCTGGACAGCTGATGCTGTGCTTATTGCGAGTATGGTTAATACTGTGAGTAATAGGAATACTGAGCAATACTTAAGTTTTCTATCCATTTTTTATCATCTTATAAGTTATGTGTAATTACAATAATAAAACCTGCCAAAAGTTATTAATTAGAGTTTAGGAGATAGAATATCCTGTATCAATATTAATTAACTATTGTCAAATGAATGTTATTATGGTGTATAATTTTGTAATTAAAAAATAATAAATGTTTTTGAATATTTATGGAATAAGTCGTGAAGTATTCTTGATGAAAAAATTTTCTGATGGTGTGGGTGGGGTTATTGTTATTTGTTTAATTGAAGATGGGTGTCCGCCAAAACTAGATTTTTAATTATTTTTTTAATTTATAAATACATCGAGTTCTAATTGGTGTG
>MUZZ01000194.1 GCA_003266075.1 Methanosphaera sp. rholeuAM74 | reverse complement strand
AAACCGTAGCAGATAATATCCTACCATTTATTCTTGGTTTATGACTGATTCTTATTAAGCCCAATTTAGGTAAATGTATGCAATTTCCTTCAAAACGAATATTCGCACCGTTGTTAACACTTGTATAACTTTGCCGAAAATCTTTTCGAGTTTTAAACTTGGGATAACCACTAACTTTATTGGAGAATCTGTTGAAACTGTTATCCAAGTTTTTCAATTCTCTTTGAAGTGCAGTTGAATCAACTTCCTTCAAAAATGTTTTCTTCCTTTTCAACGTTTTTAAAAGTTTAGAACAATCATAATAGTTGAAAATAATGCCTTCAACATCGTATTCAAAATCACGTCCATTAAGAAAGAAATTCCAAACAAGACGACAACAACCAAAAGTTTTATTTATCAAAACTTCCTGTTCATCATTAGGATAGATCCTAAACTTCTCACCACATTCCATTAGTATAAACCCCCAACTCGATAAATAATCACAGTTCAATTACATATATTTCTCTTAAATCAGACTTCGAATCCCTTTAAAAATGAGAGATAAGACAAATTACACAGAGAATACACTATATTATATCTATAGTCTTACTTGTAAAAGAAAATCACTATCTCTCTTCTATGTTTATTACATATATTAACTACTAGTATATAAAGTAAATCCAAGAGCACGTGATAAGTAATCACACAGAAACTAATCATTTTATATTGAATTCGAATCAAAAAAAAATATTAAGAGGGTGTTTTAGATACAAGGGAATTTGATAAAAAGTAATACTTTCAATACGTGCCTTCAGTTAAAATAGTAATTTCTTCTAACTATTAAAGAAGTTTCATAGATTTTAGTATTACTTGGCATCTGCATAAATTTCGATCCCAAAACACCCTCACACTAATTTAAATATCTCAATAAAGATATTTAAGATAAAATACATGATAATATTTATCCAAATTAGCACCAATCCTGGGCAAATACAAACTTACACTGAGTCGAAACCATAACTAAGATAATCCCCTAAAAACCATAATAACCAACTAATATTAATTTATATAACTCATAATATATAAAACTATCGCCCATTAATAATATAAAGAATATATAACACATAAAACAAGAAATACTACTAGAAACATGGATATAAACTAGTGAATAAAGACAAACCTAACAATAAAAACCCATCAAATTAAAAATACAATACCAAATAATCATACATACAACAAGAACTTCTCATTTAATCAATAGGATATAGTATTTAATTAAAACTAGTAAAAAATCGGTATAGAACTTTCTAAAAATATTCGTTTTTTAAAAACTTTTTCATACCCCCCCCCACGCCGAGGTTTCATACATTCAGGGGTAAAAAGTAATACTATAAGTCATAACATAAAAAAACTGCATTGTTGACCATTTTTCTGAGGAGTTTTTTGGGTAGTGCTTTGTCTGTGTTTTCTGGGTTTGTGTTTTTCTTGTATTTGTTCATGATGTGTGGCATAGTTATGTTAAGTGATTTGTAGAAACTGATTATTATGAAGAAGTATGTTCGTTTGGTGTATTCTTGTAGGTTTCGTGCGTCTAGATATATTTGGAAGTCTATTATGTCTTCGTTCATTTGTTTTCTGTGTAGTGAGGTGTGTTTGTCTTCTTCGTCGAGGCATTCTTCTTTGATTTGTGTGAGTGTTTTGTGTGTTACTTGTGTGTATTGTGAGAGTACTATTTTGTATAGATCTGCTGTGTTTTGGGTAAAAAGTAATACTATAAGTCATAACATAAAAAAACCTATTTCTGGACAGACCCACTATAAATTTTTAATGTGAAAAAGGATAAATATTTTTCAGATACAGATATATATATTATGAATAAAGTTGTTTGTTTGATTCCTGTTTCTGGTTTCTCTGATTCAAAGACTAGGTTGTCACCATTTCTATCCAGTAGTGAGAGAAGAGCTTTGCTTAAGTTCATGTTAAAGGACATAGTTTCAAATATCAGGGAGTCTGTTGATGAGGTTTTCATTGTAAGCAGGGATGAGGAAGTACTCGATTATGCTATGAGTCTTGATTGCAGGATTATTGAAGATAAAAATCTTGGAGAAGCCAGTAGCCTCAATAATGCACTTGTCTACTCTATGAGTATTATAAGAAGGGAGTATGGCTTGTGTGATGTTATTATAATACCATCTGATATTCCTTTAATTAGGAAAGAACATGTAATCCATGTTAGAAGTTCAGATAGTGATGTTGTCATCTCACCTTCTATGGGTGGTGGCACGAACCTCTTGTTTATCAGGAAAGATGTTGACTTCATACCAGAGTTTGGTGAGTTCAGTTTCGATAAGCATTTAGATCAAGCTGGACGTAATGATTTGTCCTATGAAGTCTTTGACTCATTCTATTTGTCAGTAGATGTTAACACTCCCAATGATTTGGGTGAAATCATGTTGCACGGTAAAAAGACGTATACCTATGAGTACTTGAGTAAATTAGATATTACAGTTGAAAATAGTAGGTCGGATGTGAGATTAAATGTTAAAAGAGATTAAGAATAATTGTTCTATGACTATTGCGGGTCTTGACCCTTCAGGTGGGGCTGGATTACTGGCTGATGCTAAGACTTTCCATTCACATGGAATTTATGCAACGTGTGTAGTTACCTGTATTACGGCACAGAATCCATTTGAAGTAAACAGTATCAAGCCATTGGATGTTAGTTTGATTGAGGATGAGATTGACACTATACTTGATGTTTATCCGATTAGGTACATCAAAACCGGTATGCTTTATTCGAGGGAGATTATTGGTCTTGTTGCTAGAAAGATTAGTGAATACCAGCTTAAAGCCGTTGTTGACCCAGTTATGGTCGCTGAAAGTGGTGCCAACTTGAGTAATGATGATTTTGTAAAGTATTTTAACAAGCACATGGTAAAAAAATCATTTTTGATAACACCAAATATACATGAAGCGTCATTATTATCTGAAGTTGAAATATGTGATGAAGATACTATGATTGAGGCTGCATTAAAATTAAGTTGTGATACAAACATTGTGATTACTGGGGGACATTTGAATGGAAATGACATCCTATGTTGTGATGGAGAAATTCATAAAATCGAGGGAAAACTGATAAACACAAAAAACACACACGGCACAGGCTGTACCTATTCCGCATCAATAACAAGCAATCTAATCAAAAAACATGACATAATTACTTCCTGTAAAAAAAGCAGACAATATATGACCAATGCCATAAAACAAGGATACAATTACACTCCAAACCAATTCCACAAAAAATAATAAAAAGAAGAAAATTATAATGAGTAAGCCTCATCATGTCCAATCAACGAAAAAGAATTATCAGACAACAGCTTACTAGACAATTCATTATTATCCGTACGTAAAACCACAAGCGCTTTTGAAGTCTTCTTCTCCACAAAAGCATAGATGTACTCCACGTTGACATCATAATCATTAAGCAAGGCTAGGGCAGACTCCAATCCACCAGGCTGATCTTCCACCTCGATAGCCAGGACATCTGCAAAGCTCACAGCAAAGTTCTGTGATTCCAAAACACTCTTAGCCTTATCAGGATCAGAAACAATCATCCTCAGAATACCAAAATCCGATGTATCCGCAATGGACAATGCACGAATATCAATATCCTCCTTCTTCAAGGTATTCAATGACTTCCATAACCTTCCCTTTTTATTTTCTAAAAATACTGATAACTGTTTAATAGGCAAAAAAGACACCTCCACTTAATTAAAATCTCTCTTATCAATTACTCTGACAGCCTTACCTTCACTTCTAGGAATGGAGAACGGTTCAGCAAGTGTTACTTTAACACCTATACCGATAGCATCCCTAATCTTCCTAGCAAGATTCAACTTAAAGCCTTCCAAGTCAACAATAGAATCAGAGAAGTTCACCTGATCTATTTCTACCTGTACTTCAATAACATCCAACGTTCCAGGTCTGGATACTATAATCTGATAGGCAGGAGATAACTCATCCATAGTCATTATAACTTCCTCTATCTGTTTAGGGAATACTATGACTCCTTTAACTTTAAGCATGTCATCACTACGTCCAGTAATTCTGCTCATCCTCACAGTTGTCCTTCCACACCCACATTTATCATGATTAATTGATGTGATGTCCTTAGTCCTGTACCTTATTACCGGCATACCAGTCTTTGTTAGTGATGTGAATACTATTTCTCCCCTTTTGCCATCAGGCAATACCTCCAATGTCTTAGGGTCAATTATCTCAGGATAGAAGTGGTCTTCAGCTATGTGCATACCATCTTTTATGTGGCATTCTGTGGCAACACCCGGACCTATAACCTCTGTTAGTCCATAAATGTTCTGTGCTGATATATCGAACTTGTCTTCCAGTTTTGAACGTATTTCCTCTGACCACATTTCTGCACCATACAATCCACCCCTTAACGGTATTGACTTTGGATCAATACCCGCTTGTTCAAAGGATTCGGCTAGGTATAACGCATATGATGGCGTACAGCATAGGAAATCAGCTGGGAAATCCCTTAGGAAGTTCATCTGCCTCTGCGTGTTACCTGATGACATTGGTACGGCTAATGCACCAATCTTCTGCACACCATACTGAGCTCCATGTCCCCCAGTAAATAATCCGAAACCATAGGCAACGTTGACTATGTCATTTTTATGCACACCCAGACTTGCAAGTCCTCTTGCAACACATTCTGCCCATATGTCCAAATCCTTCTGTGTATAAGCTGCAACTGTTGGTATTCCAGTTGTTCCACTTGTTGAATGTACTTCTACCCAGTCCTCCTTGTCGGCAGCCTGTAAATCAAATGGATAAGTGTTTCTCAGGTCATCTTTTGTAATGAATGGCAGTTTCTGGATGTCTTCCAATGTCTGTATGTCATCTGGTGATACTCCATGTTCATCGTACCTTTTCCTGTAGAACTCCACATTCTCATATGCATACTTTACTACTTTTTTAAGTCTTCTTAGTTGCAACTCTTCACGTTCTTCTTTTGACATACACTCCCTTGATTTGTTGAATATGTATACGTCTTCTTCTCTGAATTTCGTCATTGAATAACTCCTATAGTTCCAATAAGTTTATATCACTTATTGTTTTATTTTCAATATCCTCCGGGGATATTGTTATTAGACAGGCATGTCCACTTGAGGCATCCCCCGGATTAACTATTACCGTATCACCCAGCCTGTCACACGCTATTGCCTCGTGTACGTGTCCACAGAGGTTTAATGTCGGCTGTGTTTCTTCCACGACCTTTCTTACGCCTTTACTTCCCACATGCATTCCTGCTTCTATTTTATCTGCATCGGTCTGGTATGGCGGTGTGTGTGTTACCAGAATTGTGAAGGAATCTGATGAAAGTTCATCCCCATATTTAATCAATTCCTCGTATAACATTTCCTCATCAAATTCATTGGTAGTGTTAAATGGCGTCTCGTTTGAGCCACCAAAACCAACCACCCTAATCTTACCAATATTTGAAACATTATCATGTATACTTACTGCCCTAGATTCATCAAGTAATTGACTTGAATTCTCTGGATCACAATTACCAAACAATGCATGAACACTAGCATAATCAGAAAGCCTGTTTAAAGTATCAACAAACAACTCCTCAGGACCAAAATCAGTCACATCACCAGTGACAATGATTTCATCAACAGGATTCTCATCAAGAAAAGCATAAACCCTATCAGGATTGCTATGTATATCCGTTACAACAAAAAGTTTCATAAAAACTAACCTCCCAGTAATTATTTTAAAATATAACTATAAATCTATAGATCAAACTTTATAAATGTTTATGAAAAAAAAATAAAATAAAAAAATAAGATAACTAACTAAGTTGTTCTGTGAAAAATGAGGACATCTCCTTCAAAGCATTGTTGATATTAGACTTCTCACCGAAAATAAAAATCGACGAATCATTATCATCATACTCAACTATGACATTCTCATACTCACAAATCTCATAGAAACGCTCCTCAGCAACAGGCTCTTTAAAATTAAACCTTACAAAGTCAAAGTTAGCAGGCATACCTGGAATAAACTTTGACTGAATCTTATTATCCTTGAAAACTTCCTTACCCTGTGATGCATCAAACAACTTCTTATTCCATTCATCCACAAAATCATCACCTTCACCCTCAGCGATAATCATAAGAGTTCTCTCAGCATCATTCAAGAAAGATTCAATCTTAGGAAGCTCACTAATCCTATTAGAATCCGTCGGATCATCATTATAATAATTAGTTAAAGACCTAGCATACTGTAAATCCTTAGTGACCTTACCTGGAACATCATACTTCCCATTAAGAACATTTAACAATCGATCCAAGACTAACCACTTCTGGTCTAAGGGATTACCAGATCCAGACTCAAGCATTTATATGACCTTCCAGAATCCTTCTAATGTTGAAGTTATAAATCTTACCATCCAACTTCTCATCAACCTCTTTATCAATCTCATCCATAGAATCATATGAATCCAAGAACAAAATATGATAACTAGTAGTATCCTTAACCCTTAAAACAGCTATTTTAACCTTATCGTCAACGTCCCTATCCTCAATAGTAGCCTTATAGTCCACAAACTTCTCATAATCCTCAGGCAAATCTTTTTTAGTGAAAACACCAATTAATTCAACTATAAATTTTTGCATCTATATAACTCTCCATAAACTAATATAATAAACTATTACTAAAACGTAGTATTTATCTTTTTGTATGAAGTCATGATTAAAGCAAAATAAAAGGTCGAAAAAACCCAAAAAAATAAAAACCCTTTTCAAAGAATGCGATGAGAATAAAACTATTACAAAATCCTAATCAGCCATACAAATTCTTTAAAAAAATAAAAAATTGGGGGGGTTAAAAGGGAGATGATAT
>MUZZ01000001.1 GCA_003266075.1 Methanosphaera sp. rholeuAM74 | reverse complement strand
TTGGTATACTTAAAATCATTGGATTTTACAACCCAAGAATCCCCATCTTCTACAAGATGGGGAGGTTCAAGAAACATGATTATGTATCTGTTTAAATACGGAGTATTTGATTGCTAGATGATGAGTTAATTGATCTAACATTACTCGTTTATTATGAAACTTGTTTTTTCGTCTTTTTTAACGTGTTTAGAATTACTGAATACATGTTTTTGTTTTATTTGCTATTGATAGTAAATTATTTGTTTTAGAATTTTGTTTTTTTTTTACTGATTTCTTGTATTTTATGTTTAATCTTATTATTTTTTATATCAACTCCAGTAATACTTATTGATATTACTATGTAATAGTATATTTATTGAACATTATATATAAATATTTGTATATTATAGAAGATTGTTTAATCGATAACTTGTTGAATTAGGTATAAGAGTCTGCATAAATGAGAGGAAAATAACAGGCCACACCAACCTTAAACAGAAAAACCAAGACAAAACAAGAGACAAAAAAAATCATTCCACATAAAAACGAAAACTTTTATTAAATAATGAAGATAAATATTAAAGTGTAATGTTTATGAAACAACAAGACATAAACAAAAAAAAATACTATAAAACAATACGGAAACTTATTTAAAGGAGAAAGGATTCAATATGACATGTACCATACTGGTTGGTGGACAATGGGGAGACGAAGGTAAAGGAAAATGTATAACTTACTTTTGTACCAAAGACAAACCTGAAATAATAGCAAGAGCAGGAGTAGGACCAAATGCAGGTCATTCTGTGGAATATAATGGAGACAAATATGGGTTAAGACTAACACCATCTGGTTTTTTCAACACAGAAGCAAAATTATTAATCGGTGCTGGAGTACTAGTAAATCCAGAAGTATTTGAACATGAACTGGAATACCTAAACAAATACAACGTCAAAGGAAGAACATTCCTCGACGCAAACTGTGCAATAATAACCGACAAACACACCCAAGCAGATAAAGACTCATCATACCTGTCCAAGAAAATCGGTACAACAGGTAGTGGATGCGGACCAGCAAACGCTGACCGTATAAACAGAACCATAGACTATGCAAAAGACATAGAAGGACTAAACGAATACATAACAGACGTTCCAACAGAAGTGAACAAGGCACTGGATGAAGGAAAAGACGTTTTCATAGAAGGTTCACAAGGATTCGGTTTATCATTATACTATGGAACATACCCATTCGTCACAAGTAAAGACACATGTGCAAGTACAGCAGCAGCTGATGTAGGGGTAGGACCAACAAGAATAGACCAGGTAGTAGTGATATTCAAAGCATACACTACAAGAGTCGGAGAAGGACCATTCCCAACAGAAATATCACCAGAAGAAGCAGAAAAAATGGGAATAGAAGAATATGGTGTGGTAACTGGACGTAAAAGAAGAGTAGGATTATTTGACAAAGAATTTGCTAAAAGGTCCTGCATGATAAACGGTGCAACACAAATGGCGTTAACCTGCATCGACAGATTATACCCAGAATGCTACAAAGCAAATAAATATGAAGACTTATCACAAGAAGCAAAAGACTACATCGAAGATATAGAAAAAAGTGTAGGAGTACCTATAACAATCATATCCACAGGACCAGATTTAGTCGATACAATTGATTTAAGAGACGAAAAATTAAACTAATCTCCTTTACATCCCTTTTTTTTGAAAAAAATAGAAAAAATAGAATTAATTATATTTATTTCACATCACGATACATGTGTGCGAATTTTGGGTCATACAGCTTGGATTTTTCACCGCTTTGCTGATCTAAGACATCCCCAACAACAATCATAGCTGTTTTAGTAAAACCTGCATCATGAACTTTCTGTGAAATATTTGTCAGATTTCCACGGACAATCTCCTGGTCAGGCCATGTTGCCTTCTTAACTACTGCAACAGGAGTTTTTTCGTCATATTCCTTAAGTAGTTCGGCTACAACTTCATCAATCATATGAATACCGAGGAATATACACATAGTAGCATTGTGTTGTGCAAGCTTACATAATGCTTCTTTTGATGGTTTAGGTGTTCTACCTTCTGGTCGTGTGATAATTATCGTCTGTGACACTTCAGGTAATGTTAACTGTGATTCAAGTGCGGCTGCTGTTCCAAACAAACTGCTTACCCCAGGAATTATGGTAAAACCGATACCTAACTCCCTTAGTTGATTAATCTGTTCAGCGATAGCACCATATATGGCTGGATCACCCGTATGTACCCTTGAAATTATCTTGTTTTCATCATGTGCCGTTTGTATTACATCTATTATTTCATCCAAGTTCATCTGGGCACTATCATATATCTTTGCATCATCCCTTGCCCTGTCAAGTACGGCTGGATTAACCAATGAACCGGCATATATTATGACATCAGAATGCTTTATTGCCTCTGCACCTTTCACTGTTATTAAATCAGGGTCGCCAGGACCTGCCCCTATGAATATTACTTTACCTTTATAATCATCAAAGTTCATATTATTAAACTCCACAAGTTTTTTTTATTAATATAATAATTAATTATTGTAGTTACAACATAATATAATTTGTTTTAAAGTTTTTAAATTGGAAATCAATTATTTTTTAAACTTAGCCTTAGTATCCATAAAAATACCTATTACTATAAGTATTATGGCAAAGATTATTACAAACAATGCAATAGCCAATAAGTAAATGTTACCGGTTAATTTTGAAAAGAACAGCGTAAGTAACATTAAGATACCTAAGAACAATATTATGGAGCCACCAATACCATAGAAATATAATGGACGGTTAAATCTCATAACTTCAAGTATGCTCATCAGTACGCTGAAACCCTGTACAACTGGATTATCTCTGGTTGTCTGGACATCATACCTAACAGATATTCCCACTTCAACTATCCTTAAATTATTGTTTGAAGCTTCAATCAACATATCACTTTCAATACCAAAGCCATCAGGACTAAAAGTGAAGTAAGATAAAGATAACTTAGAAAAAGCCCTGAAACCACTCTGGGAATCTGTTAATTTAGTTCCAGATGCCATATTCGTCGCTGAATCCAATATTGTTTGTCCAACACGTCTATATGTGGGTGTAGATGTATCAGCTCCGTCAAGGTACCTGCTACCATTAACTATATCGGCAACACCATCAAGAATTGGTTTTACTACGATAGGAATTTCATCAGGATTATGCTGTCCATCAGCATCCATTGTAACTATAACATCAAAATCTTTAGCGTAATCAAAGCCAGTTTTGAGTGCTGCACCCTTACCCTTATTGGTTTTATGTTTAAGTACAGTAGCACCTACTTGTTGAGATATTTCAGGTGTCCTATCAGTACTTCCATCATCTATCACTATGACTTCATCCACATACTTGGAAGCTAATATAATCATACTCGCTATAGCGATTTCTTCATTATATGCTGGCACTAATAGAGCTATTTCCGTCATTAACTAGCAACTCCATAAAAAGAAAATTAAAAAAGTTCCACAAATTTATCATTGATAATATATTTGATTAAACCATTTATTATACTTTAATAACTGAATATCCAAAGCAGATTCTAAGCTAAAAGAAAGTTTAAAATTAGTGAAGAAATAAAGTATTAATAAAGAGTAAATAATATTTTAATCAACTATAAAAGTAGGATTAATATGAATTGGAAAGATAAAAACGTTTTAATCACAGGTATTGGTGGATTTGTAGGACCACACTTATCAAAAGCACTGCTAGAGAAAGGTGCTAATATATATGGCTTAATTAGAAGGCACAACACTAACAAAATTCCAGTTAACCTAGAAAAGCATCGAATAGAAGATTATGTGAACCTAGTTATGGGTGATTTAACAGACATTCCAAGCCTTGCAAATGCGATTGATTATTCACAACCAGATTACATATTTCATCTAGCAGCCCAGTCCTTTGTACCATACTCATTTGAAGACCCACAATCCACAACCATTATTAACTCAATAGGAACACAGAATTTACTTGAATCTATGAGAATAAAAGATTGTGACGCACGTATGATTTTCGCTGGATCAAGTGAGGAGTACGGACTAATAATATCATCCAAACAGCAATACGAAAAATTGCTAGAAAAGTATGGACACATCACCCCAGATATCATAGATAATAAGTACGATGAACTACCAATATCAGAAAACAATCCTTTACGACCAATGAATCCTTACGCAGTATCAAAACTCTGTGCAGACTTTATCACAAGAAACTACCATCACAGCTTCGGATTAGATACTATTGTTTCACGTGCATTTAACCATGAAGGAGCTGGCAGAGGAGATATGTTTGTCACAAGTGTTATAACCAAACAGGTGAATCAACTCAAGAAGGGATTGATTGATAGTATTAAAATTGGTAATGTGAACGCATTCAGAGATTGGACACATATTAACGACATGATTAATGGATACATTAACTTAGCAGAAAATGGTGTTAGTGGTGAGGCATACAATCAAGCCTCCATGAGGACAAATTCAATAATATCATACATACTCCTAAGCTTAGAAGAGGCTGGCTACACCATTAATAGTGTAACAACACTAAACAATGATAAACGTGTCGACGAGCCAACACTAATTAATGATGATAAATACTTCGGAGTTAAATTCGATAAAACAAAAGTAGACTCATTACTACTTGAAAACCAGCTCGAATACAGTATTAAGGATAAGGGATTGCTTGTTAATAGTGACTGTGGAGTAATAAAGATTGAATTTAATCCCGAACGATTCAGACCATCCGATGTCCCAATACTGCTAGCAGACAACACGAAAATCAGAAAAATAGGAATGACCATTAATTATGGTATTAGAGATATTATTAAAGACCAGCTAGAATATTTTAACTAAATGGGGGGATGATTAATGAACATATGCATCGTAACAGAATATTTTCCACACAGCTGTGATTTAGACATCAAGGGGGGAGTAGAGGTTTGTGCTTTTAATGAAGCCCAACAATTATCCAAATTCCACAATGTCTGTGTGTTAACGTCCAGAGAAGATGAAACTGAAGAGTTTTATATTGATGATATCCGTGTGATATGCTGTGGTAACAGCCGTAGCTACGTTCAAAAGGGTTCATTCATTAATAGGCTTAACTTCATGAGGGATGCCTATAAGACGGGTAAAACATTGAAGGATATTGATTTAGTTATCGGATACAATTTCATAACCTACCCTATTGCCTTGAAGATTGCTAGAAAACTTAATAGTCACATCGTTGCACGCTACCACGATGTCTGGATTGGACGATGGATTGAGACCATGGGTATTAGTGGATTGTTTGGTGAAGTTCTTGAACGTTACTTCCTCCGACAGGACATTGACCTATTATTGCCAGTATCAGACTATACTAAGAACAATCTGTTAAAATACGTTAGTGAGGATAAAGTTGAAACTGTCCATAACATTGTAGACTTTCCAACAGTTGAATCAGAAAGCTACAAAAAGCCTACAATTGCATGTGTAGCACGACTAGTGGAGTATAAAAGGGTTGAAGACCTTATCAGGGCAGTGAGCATAGTTAAAGATGATGTTCCAGATATTCAGTGTAAAATAATTGGAACCGGTCCACTTGAGAGTCAACTTAAAGATTTGACTAAAGAATTGGATTTGGATGATAATGTTGAATTCATGGGTTTTGTCGAAAAACATGAGGATGTTATGAAGGTTGTTAATTCATCAAAGATATTTTGTCTGCCAAGTATTGTTGAAGGCTTCGGTATCGTAGTCATTGAAGCCATGAGTTTAAAAACTCCTTTTGTTGCTGCTGAGATTCCACCAGTCGTTGAAGCTAGTGGTAGAAGGGGTGGACTCTTTTTTGAGCCTAAGAATTACGAACAGCTCAGTCAACAGATATTACGACTCCTGAATGATAACAAATTATATGAAAGTCTTAGAGAAGATGGTTATAAACAATCACTCAATTATAGCAAGGAAGCTATTGGAAGTAAGTTAAATAAAATATTTGAAAAAATAAGTTAGAAAATTGGTATTAATCTATTCTATAATACCATTTCATCCATTCAGCCGTCTTTTTTATTCCTTCTTTTGGTTTTACTTTTGCTTTATGGTTTAAGTCACGTATAGACTTTGAAAAGTCTATTGTTTTTACTTTTGTTGTGAATGGCTCTGCCTGTTCATATGTTACTAAGCTGTCATCACGACCTGTTGCTTCTAATACCAAGTCAGAGTATTCCTTTATATCCATTTCCCATTCCTGGTTTCCACCAATGTTATATGCTTCACCTGGAATGAAGTTGTCTACTATGTTTGCAAATGTTCTTGCCGTATCCCCAACATAGTCGATTATTCTTTTATGCCCTTCATATACTGTGTATGGTTTGTCGTGGAGTGCTAGGTATGTGAATTTTGGTATGAATCCCCTGTATGGAGTGTACTTTTCTCCTGGTCCATAACAGTTTACTGGTCTTACACGTACTGTTTCTGTGCCGAACATTTTTGCTGAGTTCATACACATCAGTTCTCCATCCCATTTACTGATTGCATAATCATTCATCTGATAAGTGTCTTGTATGGGGTTTTTCTCCATTACATCCTCAGACATTACACCTGTATAGTCACCGTAAACTTCTGCTGATGAAAAGAAAATCATTCTAAACTTGTTTTTTTCCTGTAAACGTAGCATATTTTTTGTTCCTATGACATTGGTCTGCCATAGATTTTCATAGTATGCTTCCCCATTCCATCGTCCGTATTCTGCTGCTAGGTGGTATACATAGTCGAATGAGCCTTGTTCTTCAAATGTTCTTTCTAATTGTCTGTAGAATCTTACATCAGTACGCACATAATCTTCTCTGTCGTTGTTTAGTAAATCTGCTGCTATAACTTCATGTCCTCTACTTTTTAACTCGTTTACAAGATTTGTTCCTATAAATCCTGAACCACCAGTCACTAATATCCTTTCTGTTTCCATAAATTAATTCCCTTATATTATTTCTTGATGAAACGTTTTATAAACGTGATACTATAATTTATGTAATGAAAAATAAATAAAACTATGTGTAATTTTTATATGCGTGTAATGATGAATATATTATTATATCAATCTATAGGAAGTGGAGTATGTTTACTATTGGAGCACATTTATCAGTTAATAAGGGATTTGAACATATGGGTTTGGAAGCTTTAAGTATTGATGCTAATACATTCCAGTTTTTCCCTAGAAGTCCTAGGGGTGGTAAGGCTAAGGCTTTGGATTTTGATGATATTGATGCTTTTTGTGAGGTTATGGATGATTCATCTATTGACGTGATTTTGGCTCATGCCCCTTATGTCATTAATTTAGCATCTAAGAGCGAAAAAACTAGGGATAATTCTTTTGAAATTTTTGAGGATGATTTGAAGCGTTTAAGTCATTTACCTAATAATATGTATAATTTTCATCCGGGTAGTCATGTTGGTCAGGGAGTTGATACGGGTATTGAGTTAATTGCTTCTTCTCTTAACAACATTATTAGTGATGACTTGGATACTATGATACTTCTTGAGACAATGGCTGGTAAGGGTACTGAGATTGGACGTTCTTTTGATGAGTTGGAAGGTATAATTGAATTGGTTGAAATTGATGAGAAGGTTGGTGTGTGTCTGGATACTTGTCACGTCTATGATGCTGGCTATGACATTGTCAATGACTTGGATGGTGTTCTCGACGAGTTTGATGATGTTATCGGCCTGAAACGTTTGCATGCTGTTCATCTTAATGATAGTGTTCATGGTTTTTCCAGTCATAAGGATAGACATGCCTGTATTGGTGATGGTGAGATTGGTTTGGATGCTATTTGTAGGATTATTAATCATGATAAGCTTAAAGATTTACCCTTCTATCTTGAGACTCCTAATGATGTTGAAGGTTATAAGAATGAGATTGAATTGTTAAGAGGATTGTATACTGGCTAGGTTCCACTCATCATTATAATGAGTTCTATGCTGTACTTCCACATGGCAATATAATTAAAAAAACGATCAAAATAGAGGAAGATGATGATAGTAACACATCAAATTATAATAGGTTACTGATAGAATAATCAGTACACATACACAAAATAACGATTAATAATAGTAATATGTAGATGTGGTAATTTAAAAAATAGAAAAAATAGAAAAAAAATGATGTGATTTAAATCATATTCTAGAGTAATAATCGATAATCTTAGACAAGTCCTTGATAGCTTCGCTACTATCACCATTATCAATTGCATCCTTTATGCAATGATTCATATGACCCTCCAAAATTATGCTACCCACCTTGTTTAGGGCAGATTTTGCTGCATTAACCTGCATCAAAACATCCTGACATGGAACATCGTCATCAATCATCCTATCAATTGCAGCTACCTGTCCACCAATCTTACGCAACCTTCTATGTAAATTATCTGAATCCATACACTGTTTCATATCCAATCACCAAAAAATAGATTTTTATTTAGTTATCTCTTCAACACCAGATTCCCTACCAACAATAACCTTATCTACAACACCAGTGAATATTCCATTCTCAACTACGCCAGGAATTGTGTTTAACTCTACTTCCAATTTTTCTGGATTAGTTATTTTACCAAATTGGCAGTCAAGTACGAAATTACCATTATCAGTTATAACTGGACCATCCTTCTGTACACCCATACGCAGATTTGCCTCAACATTCCTATTAGCCATGTTCTCCCTGACTAATCGTAGGGAATCAGGAATAATCTCTAATGGCACAGGAAAAGCTCCGAGAGTGTCCACTAGCTTACTTTGATCAACTATTACCACAAATTTGTCAGCACAGTAGTCAACTATTTTTTCTAGTGTGTGTGCTGCTCCCCCACCCTTTATTAGGTTTAAATTAGAATCTACTTCATCAGCACCATCAACTGCTATATCGATATCATGTTCATCTAGGGAGGTTATCTTAATTCCAGCGTTTCTTGCCAGTATCAATGACTGATATGATGTTGGAATACCCACAACATCCAATTCTTCATCGCTTACACGTTTGCCCAAATACTTTATGAAGTGGTGTGTAGTTGAACCAGTACCTAAACCCACTACCTGACCATCCATTATTTGTGATGCAGCCATTTTTCCAACTTCTTCTTTTAATTCATCCTTGTTAAACATTTAATATCACCTAATGACTTAGAATAACCTCTGTTAAATTGTGTCCATGCTCACACGTTACTTCAGGTCCAATTTCCTCAATTATACATTTATCATCATTGTATAACCCTTCTGGATGACATATATCCCAGTTTTCACATTCACATACGCATTCAGGAGTTCTGAATATAATTGTTGAACCCTTGTATGCCTTTCGGGTTTCTATTGAGGTTCTTATTGTTGCTGGTTCAACTTCTATTGTCTGAACTTTACCATCCTTGTGGAGTGGACATTTATGTGTCACTCTTTTAACCTTAGTTATAACATATTTCCTTCCTTCTTCTAAGTTTAGACAAGTGCTTTTGAATCTACATGATTTACACTTCTTTGTTCCACCATAGAATGTGAACACTAATCCTTCTTTTGCTAAACTACTACCTATTAATGTTATCATATTAATCACCATTATTCAATTACTTTAGTTTTTAATGCAATATTTTCTGCTGCTTCTCTGGACAAGCCTCTATCTCCAAGTATTGTGTAACGTTCTTTACGTATGTTGTGTGCTTCAACTAGTGCATCGATTATATGTTTCTCGTTGATGTTTAATTCTTTGGCTGTTGTTGGTGCGTTGATTGTTTCTAATACGTTTTTTATCTGTTTCCAGTTGCCTCCTTGGAGGTACATCATCATTATTGTTCCAACCCCACATTGTTCCCCATGGAGTGCTGGTTTTGGTGCTATTATGTCTAGTGCGTGGCAAAATTTATGTTCTGATCCACTTGCAGGCCTACTATTTCCAGCTATGCTTATTGCCATACCACTGCTTATTAATCCTTTAACAACTATTCCTGCACTACCCACATGTCGTGGTTGTATGTTATCTGCCTGTTCAATTAGTAAATTAGCTGTCATTACTGATAGAGCTGCGGCTGAATCACTGAATGGTTCATTTATTAGTTTGTAGGCTAGTTTCCAGTCTTCTACTGCTGTTAAATTGGATATTATGTCGCTGAAACCAGATGCTATGAACCTATAGGGTGCTTGTGCTATTATCTGCGTATCTACAAGTACTGCAAAAGGTGCGTTGGCTTCTAGAGAGACACTTCCTTGTGGACTTTTTATTGATGCACGGGGGGATGCTATTCCATCGTGTGCTGCTGTTGTTGGTATGCTTATAAATGGAATTGCGTTGATTGTCGAGGATAATTTGGCTACATCAATGACTTTTCCACCACCTACACCGAGTATTGCTGATGAGTTCTTTGATATTGTTACTACTTCATCAACTTCTTTTTGTGTTGCTTGGTCGATTATTTTTTCTATTATGGTGTAACCAGCATCTTCTAGGATGTCCATCACTTCTTTTCCAGCAATTTTTTTGGTTGTGTTACCAGTTATTACCGTTATCTCGTTACCTTGTATCAGGTTTTTACATATTGTGCCTATTTCTTTTATTTTTTGTGGTCCAGTATGTATTTCACGAGGCAATTGAACGTTTCTAAAATCTGTCATAATATATTACCATTTACTGCTATGTTTCTATATGATTATTTATGATGTTCATTAGTATTAGAATTTATTGTAAATTAATTTCTTTGGAAGTGTATATGGATTATGGTGGTTTGAGTCGACACATTGTTTAATCCTTTAATTTGATTTGAAATTGGTGTTTAAGTAGTGTCAATATATTTTATATCGAATAATATCTTTTTAATAGTTTAATCCATAATAAGTCTTTTTATAGTGTTTTTTGGATTATTTTATGTGTAATGCGTGTTTAGGAATCATGTTGATTTGGCTTGATGTTTTTTGGATTTGGGTTATGTTTCACAGGTATAGATAAATCAAAGAGTAATACTAAAATTAAAAATAATAATAAGGATGCTTAGTTTCAACATTTAAAATTATTTAATTTAAAGTACTTATATTTAATCGTCAAAAATTATTAGGCTAGGCTAAATTTAAAAATAAATAGGTATTTTTTAAATAAACATTAATCAAATATTAAGTTTTTTTTATTTCATACCTTGTGCAACAAATTCTAAAAAATCATTTTAAAGTGAAATGAAAATAAATAAAGAACATCTTATATATTCTAAAATATAAAGGTTCTAGTAGAGGAGGAAATTATTGAAATAATTTATGTATGTCACCGATGTTATGAAGCAATGGAGGCAAGATGAAAATGACAGAAATGAGAAAATTTTTAGCAGAAGTAATAGGATCATTCATCCTAGTTTTCTTTGGTACAGCATCAGTTGTACTAACTTTATTTATCAATCAGGGACAAACATTCCCTAGTATTTACAATGTAGGAATAACAATGCCAGATTGGCTATGTATAGGACTAGCCTTTGGTTTAGCACTTGTAGTCGCAATTTATGCATTCGGACCTATATCCGGTGCACACTTTAACCCTGCAGTAACCATAGGATTATGGGCAGGAAAAAAATTCCCAACCGCAGATGTAATACCATACATTATTGCACAAGTAATCGGATCATTTATAGCATCAGGAGCATTACTCGCAATATCAGGACCACAAGCATCAACAATAGGTGCACTCGGTGGAGTAGGACCATTTGGTGACATCACAATGGTTGGAATGTTTATTGCAGAATTTTTAGGAACTGCTTTATTAATGTACGTTATCATGGCAACAGCTGTTGATAAAAAAGCTCCTGCAGCAGACGCTGCTTTAAGCATAGGTTTAGTATTAGCTGGTATAGTAATCGCAATTGGTAACTATACAGGTTCTGGGGTAAACCCAGCAAGGTCATTATCACCTATGGTACTAAATTACTTCGTAAGTGGAGCAAATGCATTTGTATACTACCCAATTTATTTAATAGCACCAATTCTCGGAGCTATTGTTGCAGTATACTTATACGATTACATGCATAAAGAAATAGGATACTAAAATTAGTGACATTAGCCTATTTCATTCCTCTATCTTTTTTTATCCCTAAATTTAAATATTATCACTCAAATAATTATTAACTATATTGAGATTATTTCTAAACACTGACAAAATAATCCCTCAGAAAATACTGATTCTAAAAAAATTAAAAATACTAATAATGTGATTTAAATGATAACTGAAGATAAAATAAAGAAATACGCTAGTACAGTTCTGCTAAATACCATATACGAATTATTTGATAACGAAAGTCGCTTAATAGACAACTTCTTTAAAGAGTTCATAGAAGACAATAAGAAAAACAGGAAACTGCAAAAAAACTATAAGGATAATGAAATTCTAGATGAACTCCTACTAGAACAGCTGGAAAAAAGCTTCACACAAAACGATATAGGAGCAACATTGAATAAGCAAATGATTAAAGAACAGGAAAACGCAATTAGTGAACTAGCCTACATCCTAGACGAAAAATTATATCCCATAGAATCTGATCTAAAAAGAATATTCAATGATGACGCCAAATATGATGAATTCAGAAAGCTCACCACAGAAAACCTAGTAGTATCAAACATGAATTTGAACTCATCAGCAATTAATGCTATGAAGACGCTTAAAATGGAAGGCATCCAAGTAGCACAAATCATGCAACTAATAACAACACTCAATTAACCCAAAAAAAAATAAAAATATGAATCATTCATCCTCTGATTCATCAATATCTTTAGTTATTTCTGATACTAAACTCTGAAACTCAGCATCAGCCCTATTTCTAGGACGTGGAAGATTGTTTTCAAAAACCCTCTTAATTCGTCCAGGTCGTCTTGAAAATACGACCACCTGATCAGACAAGAATACTGCCTCATCAACATCGTGTGTAACGAATATTACAGTCGTATCCCTATCTTTCCAAGTATTTATGAAATGTTCCTGCAGTTTATGTTTTGTCTGAACATCCAATGCACTAAATGGCTCATCCATCAGTAATGACTTGGATTTATTGATTATTGACCTTATTATGGCAACACGTTGTTTCATACCACCAGATAACTCATGGGGGTAACTATTGGCAAACTCTTCCAGACCAACTGCTTCAAGATACTTTAATGCACGTTGCCTACTTTCCTCTTTTGGGAGACCTGCAATGTCCAGACCAAATGTCACATTATCCAATACATTCAACCATGGAAATAGGGAGTAATCCTGAAATATGAAGCCCCGCTCCCGTGATGGTTCTAAAACTATGACACCATCGTCCTTGATTGTGCCTTCAGTAGGTTTTTCAAATCCCTCCATCAAACGTAGCAGAGTCGTTTTTCCACAACCTGATGGACCTACAAAGCATACGAACTTTCCTGTTTCTATTGTTAGGTTAATATTGTCTAATGCAAGTACATCTTCTTTATCACCCTTAGAATCATATATTTTAGAGACATTTTCTATTTCAAACATTCACAACACCTACCAAAATATCCTTTCCTGTATCTTTGTGAATATGTAATCAAAGATTATTCCTATTATTCCTATTACTAGCATTCCAACGATTGTAGAGCCTGTATCAAATAGGCTTGTTGATGTTAGAATCATGTAACCTATTCCAGAACTTGAGCCTATCATCTCCCCTGATATGGTACACATTAATGCTATGCCTATGCCCACCTTTAGTCCTGAAACTATGTAGGGGAATGTGGATGGTAGGATTACATCTGTGAGCATTTGTGTGTTTGATGCTCCAAATGACTGTGCTGCTTCTATTAGAACACCCTTGGTTCTGTGGACTCCGTCTATTGTTGATACCAGTATTGGAAATACGCATCCCATGAATATTATGAATACTGCTGGTGTTGTTCCTATCCCAAACCATAGTATGGAAAATGGTATCCATGCAATTGGTGGTATCGGTCTTAGTATACTTATGATTAGGCTACATAGTCTTTCAAGTTTCTTAGACCAGCCCAGTATTATTCCACCGGTTATTCCAACTGCCGCTGCCAAGAACAGTCCTAGAAGTACCTTGTATAATGTGTCAATGATGTCCTTGAATAGTTTTCCGGAAAGTGTTAGTCGTATGAATGAGTTTAGTACGTCAATTGGTCCTGGAAACATGTATGATGGTACTAGCATGAAAAAGTCACATACAAAGTACCATATTATCACCAGTATTATGGGCAGTATGAGTAAATCCAGCTTGTCAGTTAACTTATATTCCTTCATTTAGTCATCCCAATTATTATTTTATTGTTTTTCAGATTATGGTGTTGCGTATAGTTGTGTTTCGCTTGGAATTTGGTTGATGATTCCTAAATCCTTTTCTATGTTTAGGAAGTTTTCTACGTTGGTTTTGTAGTCATCGTCTAATCCGCTTATCCATTTGATTTGGCTTAAGCTCTGTTTTTCTACTTCTTTGTCTGGTACTATGTTGTCTGGTAGGTATTGTACTGATTCTTCTGGGTTGTCTATGAGTTTCTGTGTTGCGTCTTTGTGTATTTTGAGGATGTCTTTGGCTTGTTGGGAGTGTTGTGATATGAATGCGTCACTCATTACCACTACACAGCATGGATGGTTTGGTATTATGTCTCCTGATTTTTCTATTACTTTCTGGTTGTTTACTTTCTCTGATATTGATACGTATGGCTCGTATGTTAGCATTGCATCAATTTTTCCTGTTTTGAGTGCATCATTCATTGATGATACTTTCATTCCAGGACTTTTTACTGAATTTATGTCCATGGAGTTCTTTTTTAGGTCGTATTTTAGTAGTACGTTTTGTATTGATGCTTCACCAGGGGTTGCTATTGTTTTTCCGTTTAAGTCTTTTATTGATGTTATTGATGAATCATGTGCTACCAGACCACTTCCCTCGTTTTGTGCTCCTGACACTATTTTTACTGGTACTCCTTTTGATATTGAGGATACTGCTGGCGATATTCCCACGTATCCTACATCCAGATCTCCACTTGCCATGGCACTCATCAGGTCTCCACCGTTGTTGTATTCGTGGAGTTCTACGTTTATTCCTGCATCTTTGTACATGTTTGTTGCATTGGCTACAAATAATGCTGCATCATGGTCGGATGGTAAGTATCCTATTGATACTGTTTCTGTGTCTTTGTTTAAAGCATTATATCCTGCAAATGCTAGTATTAGTACAACTATTATTGCTATTATTGCTATGTACATATTTTTGTTTGACATTTCTATTGCACCTCGTGTTAGCTATATTATTTAGTTTATAATTTTAGATTATTATATTATTTTGTGTTTTATGTGTTAATTGGGATAATAAGATATATATAACATTGTTATATTTATACTTTAAAAAAAATGTGAAAATCAGAATAACTTACCCAACTTAAGTAAAGACTTAGGAGACGATTTGATTATAACCTTAATAAGACTGGAAACAGTGACATCCTCAAAGCTAACATCAGACAAATTACTGACAATAGAATTCAAACTATCATCATCCAACGTTAACAGAAACTCCTTAACCCTATTGTACTTATCATAATCATTGCCAATATCCTCCTGAGTCAAATCATAATACTTCCTAAGATAAGAAGAAGAATAATCACCATCCAGTATTGATTTATTAGCAACACCACCAGCATAATAACCAGACTTCAAAGCAGAATAAATACCATCACCAGTAAGGGGATTAACAAAACCAGCAGCATCACCAACAACCAGCACATTATCACCAAAACGGTCCTTGACAAGACCACCCACAGGGTCACCACCCACATTAACTTCAACAATCTCCGAATCCTTCAGAAACTCATTAGTAGCAACAAAATTATCAAGATAATACTTAGCCGTCTTATCAGTATGTGACTTCAGAATACCCAGACCGACATTGGCTATGTCATCACCCTTAGGAAAAATCCAGATATAACCGCCAGGAACAACACTACCAATGTATATGTAAACATTATTCATATTAGGAGCAGAAACTCCCACCATCTCATACTGGATACATGAAGCAATATTGTTAACATCAACACGAGTATTTAATCCCAACAATCTTGCAATAGAAGACTTAGGCCCATCAGCAGCAATGACAATCTTAGCCTCGATTTCATCAACCCCAAAGAATGATTCACAAGTTACGAGTACATGGTCATCCACACGTTTGGCATCCACAGCCATAGTCCTTAAGTAAACCCTAGCACCACTATTAATTGCCTGTGCAGTTAAATGCTTATCAAAAACCTTCCTTTCGAGTACATAGCCATTGTCAGGTAAATTAGAATTACTCTCATCGAAGACTATTGAACTACCATCGGTAGAGGTTATTTCAATTCCAGTAATGTTTCTTGCAATCCAACGCTCATCCAATTCAATGCCTACTTTAGAAAGTGTTGACGTGGTTATACCCTCAGCACAACGTTTAGGAGTACCAATTTCAGATGTTTTATCTATTATTGTTACGTCAACACCATTTCGTGCCAAAGTCCTAGCAGCCATTGAACCAGATGGTCCTGCCCCCACGATAAGAACGTCTGTTTCGATTTTCATCATTAATCACTACATGTGTTTAAGAATAATTAGTTTAATATGTTTTTGAGACAAGTACTTTGTAATTGGCATCCCCGCCACAGTTTACACACTCACCTTCAACATCAGCGTCCTGTGTACCGAGAATATCAATGCCATATTTTTCTTCCATATCCTTACCACACTCGCTATCTCCACACCAATTAGCAGTGACTATTCCACCCTTCTTGTTGATAGTCTTTTTGAGCTGATCTACTGTATTAACGGAGTATGTTTTTTCTTCCTGGAAGTTGTCGGCACGCTGTTTTAAGTCCATAGTAATACTGTTAAGTAATCCTTTGACTGTGTCAACGATGGTGGCTTCATCATAGTCTGTGAATTCCTTTTTGCCGTTGTCCCTTCTGATGGTCACTACTTTGTTGTTTTCCAGGTCTTTTGGACCGACCTCTATCCTTAGCGGTACACCACGTTTTTCCCATTCATAGTATTTTTTACCCGGTCTTAAATCCCTTTTATCCTGTTTTACTCGTATACCATTGGTTTTAAGTATTTCTTCGAGATTATCTGTGAATTTCAGTACTTCATCAGCGTTGTCCTTGAATATTATAGGTATGATTATGACCTGTTCTGGTGCTACTTGTGGTGGTATTACCAATCCTTTCTCATCACCATGGGCAGCTATTAGTGCTGCTATTACCCTATCAGATAATCCGTAACAGGTTTGGTGAGCGTATTCATGTTCTCCCCCATCATTTTCAAATTTTATGTCGAAGGTCTTTGCAAAGGTTGTTCCAAGGTTATGTACAGTACCTATCTGTAGTGTCTTACCGTCAGGCATTATCATATCGAATGCCATCGTATACTTTGAGCCCGGAAACTTATCCCATTCAGGCCTTTTGCTGATTGAATATGGTATTGCCAATTCATCAAAGAACTCCTTGTAAATGTTTATTCCTACTTGTACTTCCTCTTCTGCTTCCTGTTGTGTTGCGTGTACTGTGTGTGTTTCATTGAATGTCGTGATTTCTCTTACCCTGATTAGTGGTCGGGTATGTTTTGTCTCGTAACGGAAGGTGTTGACTGTCTGATATACTTTTATAGGCAAATCTATGTGGGATCTTACCCATAATGAAAACATTGGATACATTGATGTTTCACTGGTAGGTCTAAGGGCGAGTTGTTCGTTTAAATCCCTTAATCCACCACGTGTTACCCAGTATACTTCTTCTTCAAAACCTTTCACATGTATTGCTTCCTTGGCCAGTTCACTTTCGGGTATGAGCATTGGAAATAGTACTTCCTCGTGTTCTTCGTCGAGTAACTCCTCTAAGGTTGATAGAACATTTTTTCTTATCTGAAATCCTCTTGGTAGCCAAACACTCATACCTTTGATAGGATATCTGGCATCCATAAGTTCTGCTTCTTCTAATACGTTGTGAAACCATTCGCTAAAGTTTTTCATGTATACACCCTTTGTTTATGTAATGAATATTATCATCTGTTTATTGTCCTTACTTAATATTATACTGTTATGTATATAGCCACTACTATGGGTTTGTCCAGTAATTAGTTATATAATTCTGGAGTCACAATTTTATATCATAATTCAATTATAGGAATTTCCTTTTTGGAATTATGTTTAGTGTTTTGTGTTTCTTGCTTAGATAANNCTTCTTCACATATGTTTATAGCAGCATTAAAATCCCGATCATGTACGCTTTCACATTCAGGACATTGCCACTGTCGAGTTTTTAATATTAAATCCTTGTTAATATAGCCACACTTATGACACATTTTGCTACTTGGAAAGTATCTGTCTATTTTTATCAATGTCTTATCATACATTTCTGCTTTGTATTTGAGCTTGGTAAATAGACTGTTCCAGCTTTGTGTTTGTATACTGTGTGCCAGGTTATGATTTTTTGCCATACCCTTGATGTTTAAGTCTTCT
>MUZZ01000046.1:18954-19202 GCA_003266075.1 Methanosphaera sp. rholeuAM74 | reverse complement strand
GTTGCATCACAGTCCGTTTGTTTCATTACTTCAACCATTACTGCACATCCGACACGGTTGTCTAATGCTTTACCCATTACCAGGTCATTTAGACATTCTTCGAATTCTGTGTGGAACACTATTGGGTCACCGACTGATACTAGTTCTTTTGCCTGTTTATCATCTTTTGCTCCGATGTCTATGAACATATCCTTGTATGCGACTACCTTTTTTGCTTCACTTGCACTTGTGATGTGTGGTGGCTTTGA
>MUZZ01000046.1:0-18915 GCA_003266075.1 Methanosphaera sp. rholeuAM74 | reverse complement strand
ACGCTTGGTTTTCCTTCTTTTCCCTTGTGTGTTGTGATGAGGTTTCCCATTATATCTGTTTGCATCTGGTCTACATGTCCGTCTAATTCTTCTTTTAGAATCTCTCTTACATCATCCTCGAATCCTGAAATTCCGCATGCTTC
Source organism: Methanosphaera sp. rholeuAM74 (assembly GCA_003266075.1). Classification (GTDB taxonomy): domain Archaea; phylum Methanobacteriota; class Methanobacteria; order Methanobacteriales; family Methanobacteriaceae; genus Methanosphaera. The sequence continues at coordinate 18,772 of MUZZ01000046.1, read as the reverse complement.
GGATAGTTTTCTAAGTAAATCTTTCATTATTTTCTTTCTCCTATGATTAATTATATTATAGTTAGTTTACTATACTATTATCTATTAGTCTAAGTGACTATAATAATTTACGAGAAAATGGGGGTAAGTCCTATTGGTTTGGTGTTTACTTTTTTTAGTATCGTATTATATTTAAAACTTAGATATAACCCTAGAATTGTTGGTTTATAGTGGTATTGATTATTATATGCATGTTTTTTTAGATTATTCGTTGATATTAATGGATTGAGACTTAAAAGTTAAATACTAATATTAGGAAGGATAAACATAAATAATATAAATAGATAAATAAGACTTAAGATGGAGAATTATAATGGATGTACTGACAATAATTATCGTGTTAATACTGTTTATTCTGGCAATGATATTCGTGTTCTCCACGGCACTGCTTACACCATACATTGGTAAGAAGAACCTGGTATCTGTAATACTGTTGGGCTTGGTAGTTGGATTGGTAGGTGGAACGTTCTTACTGTCTCCGATTGTGAATGACCTGCCTGATTTTACACGAACCCTTGTTGAAGAGAGTGTTGATGGAACGGACAATATTGGACTAGAATTGTCTACAAATGGTAATTTAACCGAGATACTGCATAACATTTCATCAATTAATGGTGTAGAATCCGTTAATTATGAAGGAATTACGTTTAAGATTACTAGTGAGTTTGAGACGCCAAATGACCGGGAGCGCTTCAAGGAAGCCATAACTAGTAGTAATGAAAACATTACTGACCTCATTGAAGTTGATAATGAAACATTCCTCGTGAAGATAGCGGAGAATGGTGAACCACAGGGTGTGCTTGACAGTATCTACTCAACTTTCAGCCATAATACTTATATTCACCTAAAATATACTTCAATGCAGGCAAATGCTACTGTGAAGGCTAGTAATGTGACTAAGATTATGGATGAATTAAAAAAAAGTGACGTAGTCATTCTAAACGTGACTGGTCCTACAGAGGATATGGTTAATACTATTAACAAGTATCTGCCTAATGAGGTCAACGTCATACTTCTTTCAGGATTGCTTGGTGTGGTTGTTGCTATCGCAGGATTCTTTGTGGATAGTATTTTCACGTTCACATCAAACTTCAGGCGAAAGAGAAGAAATAAGCCTACTGACCGTGAACGTATAAAGAGGAAGGTCGTTCCTGGTACTGAACGTAGAACTGCACCGGGCAGAAATAGGCGTAAACCTAATCCTAACTCTATAGACATATTTGATGATTCCTTTGATGAAAGTCCTAAACAGAATATTGGCTCTAACAGACGCTTTAGGCAGGTTACCAATGAGGATAACCTCAAAGAATCAGGCAAGTCTAAGGATAAGAAATCTGGTGGAAGGTTTTCTAAGATGTTTAACCGTTCATCATCCAAGAAAAGTAGTGAAGAAAAGATAGTTAAAGAAAAGGCTTCTGATAAGAAGGTTAAAGCTAAAAATAAAAGGAAAGTACCTAGGGTAAGACCTAAACGTAAAGAATAATCTTTTGTAACCTCCACTAATTCTATTTTTTTTATAAATTTATATGGGAGTTTAGTTGTTTTATGAAGTCAGTTATATTGTATTCTGGTGGTAAAGATAGTACAATGGCAGTTTACCATGCCATTGAGAATGATGACGAAATTTATGCATTGCTTTCTATGCACTCCAAAAATGATGAATCCTATATGTTCCACGTTCCTGATATCCACATGGTGGATTACTGTGGTGCTGCCATGGAAATACCTGTCATTGATGCATTGACAGATGGAGTTAAGGAGGAGGAATTATGTGACTTGGAGGCAAGTCTTATGAGGCTCAAAACTAAGGGTGTTGAAAGGGTATACTCTGGTGCATTGGAGTCTACTTATCAACGTTCACGTATAGATGCAATATGTGACAGAATAGGATTGGAGTCTATTTCACCACTATGGCACTTAGAACCTGTAGAGTATATGCGTAGTATTGTTGACTTGGGCTTTGAAGTGATTGTCACCAGCGTCTCTGCCTATGGACTAACAAGAGATTGGCTTGGCAGACATATTACACATGAGTGTATCGACGAGCTTGTAGATTTAAACAATGAATATGGCATTCACCCCGCTTTTGAAGGTGGTGAGGCTGAAACCTTGGTCGTTGATGGACCAATATTTGATAGAAAAATAGTGATTGATGAAGCAGAAGTTATTTGGAAAGTAGATAGTGGAGTTTATAACATAAAAGAGGCTCATCTGGAGGAGAAATACGACTACAGCATAGACTAGTATAGCATATAATCTATTACTGCATCTATGTCATCGGATTTTATTGTTACTTCAATATCTGTTAGTGGTGATATGTTTTCATCGATTATGTGAAATGTGTTGTTGTATGCTGCTTGTTTGTTGATGTAGAGTTTCGTCGTATCATCTTTTCTGTTTTTTGTCAGAATGTTATATGCTACCTGTTCTATTTCTTCTTTTTTTATTTTCTTTGATAGCGTGTCTATTACGGTTATATCGGAGTTAATAATAACGTCGTCGTTGTCTGTTATTGTTATTTCGTGATTTCTTGTTATTATATTTGTTATACTTCTTATTACCTTTTTTCTGCTTTCTGTTGGATTTATTCTGGTTTTTATTATTGTTTCTGTTGTATCTACTACGTTTTGGTTTGATTTCATTTAATATCAGAGCTCGCACAGTGTTTTTGAATTTTGGTATTGGACCTTCATTTATCAGCATAAAGTCAGCTAATGCTATCACATCACCTATACCAAAGTTTAATTCTCTTTTATCCCTCTCCATGAATGTTTTGAAGTCTGTTGAGTCATCCATCCTCTTTCTATGTTTTAATCTTGTGAATCTTTCATATTGATTAGAGTGTACCGCTATTACCTTGAAGTTGGTGAAGCTTCTCTTGAAGTACTTTACCTCGAAGGGGCTTCTTATCCCCTCGATGATGTATACCTGTTGTTCTACTCTCCTATACTTCTGGTGACTTTTCTTGTTATTGTGGTATGTCTTGTAAATCTTCGTTGTAGTGTTACTAGTGTTTCTTGCCCTGTTGTGTTGGATTATTGCCTTTACACACCTGTCTGCTATTACGTTGTTACCATACTTCTTTCTCAAGTTTACAGCTGCTACTCCTGGAGGACAGTTCTGTTGTTCTGCTTCTTTACGTACTACATCCCCCATGCTTACAATGTGTACACCCTCATTTTTGGCTATTCGAGATATAATACTCTTTCCTGAACCTGGTAATCCTGTTATTCCGTAAACTTTCAAGTTAACTACTCCTCATCTAGTTATGCATTGTGTATACATATGTTTTTTATTCTTATTCAAAGTTTCTGATAATATGTTTTATTGAGTTATCAAGGTTTGTTTTGTTACTAAATCCGTCTATGATTTTCTGTAATTCTTTTCTATCATAGTCTTGGTAGTGTTTGACGGACTCGATTAATTCTGGTACTGCTCTTACAATATTATCAACTATCGTTACTGTTGACGTGACAGCAGTCCTTGATAAGGGGTTTAAGTCCACACTAATCGTAGTTTTACCAAGTTTTGTTAGTGCTTCTGCCCTGTCACCATCCTCTAATGGTATAAAAACAAGATCCGATTTACTGATCCCGTCAATACTAACTGGAGACCTTGGACCGTTAAGTTCTGGAGTGTCTATAAACTCATCATCATTTGTACCGAGTATCTGTTCTACTCCAAGTGCTTTGTAGACTTCTTCTATCCTACGCACTCTCTCATCCGTCCTATAGTATAGGTTTATTTCCACAGGAATGTCCAACAATTTTGATAGTTGTGCAATATCCTCTGCAACTAATGCAGTGGTATTACCATTTACTGATAGTACAGGATTTTTTCTGGTTAAAAAGTAACAAGCAGATACATTGATCGTGTTTTTTGCGTTATCCGTGGTATACTCACCTATCAGGTAATCATAGCTTTCACCACGACCATGGGCAATCAAACCAGAATCTGCCAGAATACCATTCTTATGTGCTTCAACAATTTTCTGCCTATAGAGTAATGACTCATATCTTGGATGATCTTTATTTAACATAAGTAAAAATAAGTAGTTTAAAATATATAGCTTTTAGGGTAATGAGCAGATATCAATCAAAAGAAACACAATAATAAAAAAAATGAATAATAGGGGGTTATGTTTATTTTTTCTGTTGTTCTAATTCCTTAGCAATGGTTTTACGACCTTTCTTCTTAGTCTTTTTAGGAGTAGCATCCTTTGAAATCCTTTTAACCATATTTTTTGGGGATTTTATTAGGAATGTTTCCATGTAATCTGCAAAGACTGGTCTTGTGATGAATATACCCACTAGAACCCCTACAACTGTTGTTACTGCTAAACCTGTTAGCATACCGATACCAGTTGAACCTCTGGCAAATCCTATGTATGCTAGTGGAAGCATAGCTGCTATGAGTGTTCCAGCTGATGCATATATGATGAAGAAAGCTCCCTTGATTCTTGTTTTCACAATGTTTTTACGGTCACTTCTGTCACGTCTTGCTAGTACTTCATCGGTCATCACAATTTGGTCGTCTACTCCAGTACCTATAGCTGCGATAATACCTGCGATAGCAGATAGGTCTAAGTTCCAGTGAACTATTGATGCGAAACCTAGTATGAGGATTAACTCTGATACGCTTGTTACGAATATTGGTATAATTAGTGATGGTGACTTATATTTCACCGTAATTACCGCTACTATTGCTAGTAGTGAAAGTAATCCTGCTATTATACATCCCTGTTCAAACTGTGAACCTAGTTCTGCTGATACACTGTTTACTCCACTGACTGATAGTTTAACTGGAAGTGCACCTGATTCTAGAACTGTGTGAATTTCTGTAGCCTTATCGTTTGCTGCCTGCTTGGATTCTTCTCCACCTGATACTGATATATCCGTGGAGGCTTTACCGTTGGCAAGTCCTGCATCGAGTTGTGGGTCGGATATGAGCTTGTCATCTAGGTACATTTCTACCTTTGCACCAGCCTGTCCTTCAGCTACTTTTGCGAACTTCTCTGCACCTTGTGTGGTTACACTGAATGGAACTTGCCATCTGTTTCCTGTTACTTCTGCTGCTGAAACACTGCTGATGTCTGCACCAGTAATTGCAGTTTGTCCATTGATTTTTGCTTCAAACTTACCTGGTGTACTTATAACGTTCTGTACCTTTTCTGGCTCAACACCAGCTATTTCTACGATAACGTCTTGTGAACCACTTTGTCTGACTTTGACGTCTGATATACCGAATGCGTTGAGCCTCTTATCGAGTACTGCTGTTACGGTATTCATGGTGTCCTGGTCTACTGGCTCTTCAAGGTGAAGGTTTATCATTGAACCACCCTGCAGGTCTAGACCTTCCTGTAGACCGAAGATTGCTATTGATGTAAGACTAATTATTAGTAGAACGATAAGTATCAGAGTTCGTGGTCTTTTTAGGAAAGCTATTGTTTCATAATTAATTGTGACCACCTCGTTCTAGATGCCATTTTAATATTCCAAGGTTCATAAGCCATGTTGATAATAAATCTGATAGTAAACCTATAATCAATACAGCAGATATGTCATCTAATACTTGTGCTGATGGTATGAAGAGTTTTACAACAATGAATAATACCACCATGGATGCTAGAGCTGCTATACTTAGTGTTATACCGGTTTTACATGCATCCTCTGCACGGTCTTCAATACTACCCATTTGACGTTTTAGCAGACGGGTAGTTAGTAATATATCAGTGTCCACACCATACCCAATAAGCATTAGTAATGCACCGACACTTGCAATGGATATTGGTATTCCGAATATGGACATTCCACCGATAGCGATGGAAATGTTACATAGACATGATAATATTATAGCTAGTGATGGAACAGGGTCTCTGAATACGAAGAATACTGTAACGGACATGAATACGAATGCAAATAGTAATGCATATACAATCTGTGTCATTGCAGCATCACTCAGTAGTGCTCCAACACTTTTGAAGCTTAAAACCTTGAAGTCATCACCCAGCTTCTGTTCGAATTCATTGACGTCCACGTCACCTGAGATGGTGATTGTAGCCGTGTTTTCTGAGAGGGATGTTTGCACATCGCTTACTCCAAGTTTTTGTGCGACAGTACTAGATATTTCTGTTTCTGTCATTGGATGTTTAAGTTCCACTGTGACTAATGTTCCACCCTTTAGTTCTATTCCCTCGTTTAATCCGAATACGGATAAGTAGGCTAGGGCTATAATCATTAGAATAATTGGAACTACTATCAGAGGCTTATGTGATTTTCGTGTGATATATTTAATGATGTCTACCATCTAATATCACTACCACTTATAATTCTAATTTTTCTGCCTCCATAAGTAAATATAAGGATATTATTCTATATTAATAATTTCTTATAATAATATATTTATCTAGTAAACTATAAAATGTTTGTTGATTTGGAGTAGTCAGAAATATATCATCATTCCCAATTAATCCCATATCCATTACCATAGTATTTTCCAAAATAAGAAAATAAACAAATACTTATATAACTCTTAATATAGATAATATAATGCTTAATAATGAATTATTCAAAGAATAATATATTATAACTAGGGAGTACACTAATATGGTCAATAATATGAAATTTATGTTAGCTAAATTAACCGGTAAAGCATCATATGAGGTTATGAAGGTATTACCGACTGGGGGTAAGTCCTTTCCAGGATTGTTATACTTGAAGATAGCTGGTTATGATGCCCTGGGTGATTTGGTTGAAAAACAGATATCGGATGGTTCTATTCTAATTACAGGTACTAATGGTAAGACAACTACTACGACCATGGTAATTGATTTATTGTCTAGGGATACCAAACTATCTGCTAGTGTTGGAAACAATACCCAATTTGCTCTTACAACTGCATTACTTTCTACTAGTGCTGATATGGGTGTCTTCGAGTATGGTATTCGTGATGTAGCCCATGGAACACCAGAGTATATTTCGCAAATGGTTAATCCCATAGGGGTGATTTATACTAATATTTCACGTGAACACACACAAGTTGCTGGTAAAAAGAATCCCTTCGAGGATTATATCCATGCAAAAACTTTGTTGTCATCATCACTGAATGATGGCATCATAGTAAGTAATGCTGATGACCCAAACACTACTTTTATCGCATACAACAAGGCAGACACTAATAAAACCGTGTTCTATGGCTTTGAACTAGAATCCCTACATGATGAATTCGATAAACAAGAGGTTAAATGTCCATCTTGTGGTAAAATATTGAATTACACCCAGCATTATATGAATCAGAGGGGAATTTATGAGTGTGAATGTGGATTCAAACGACCAGAATGTGATGTTAAGCTAACAAGCTTCGAACAGGAAGACGATAAATGGACTGTTAATATTAGTGGAAACCCATACAACTATTACTTGAAGGATAAGTTATCATTCGATGTTACCATACACGTGCCGATACTAGGAATCCATAACCTGTACAACATTTTATGTGCAATAGCCACATACACTGCATTCACACCCAATACTAGTGGGTACTTAGAAAACATACAAGAATACTACGATAACCTTGACTTCGGAATACTGCCTCCAGGAAGGTTTGAATTGGTAAATGTTGGTGATAAACTCGTGGGAATTGGTCAGGGGGATAATGGTGATGCACTCCAAGTTAACACCCTACTTATGATGATGCACGCAAATAGTGATGAACTGGAGTTTATCTACACCACTCCCGATGATAATGAGGAGGAGATATTTGAAGACCACTTGTCAACTATTAAAAAGGTAGAGCCTGCACATTTAATTGTCATGCCTGGTCGTGTGTCAGTAGTTAAGGCACAGGAGTACTACATGGAGGTTGAGGATGAGTTTAACTCCAACTTCTATCCTGTGGAGTTTGATTTCGATAAGCGAATTGATAAAATAGTTGATTTAGTGGAAAACTCAGATTATAAGTATATCATTATTACTGGCTGTGGTGAGGAGATTGACATCTGGGAGTCAGTTAAAAGTAGGCTTAAAAGCCTAGATGTATAAATCTATATCAAGCTGTGAAAGTACTTGTAATGTGGTTATTTTAAGCTCTTCATCTGTCTTATTATTGACGTACATGATGAATGTGTTTATTATTTCTCCACCCTTTTGTTCTATTCTCTTTTTTAGTTCTTTGAGTACACCTTTAGCGTTGGTGGACTCGGTTGTAGTGTATATTATCACTTTAGAGCCTTCAAAGTCACTGTTTTCTATTAGTGTTAGTATGGCTGGTGATGGGTTTCCTAGTGTGGATGGGCTTGCAAGCATGACTAGGTCGTATTCTTTGAAGTCTATGCTTTGTGGTTCTATTTCTGTAGATTTTAGTCTTAATGCGTTGTAATTGTTTTTTATGTTGTTAAAGAATCCACTTCTTTTTTTGGTGTCTTTTATTTCGACTATTTCTGCTTCTATTCTCTGGGCTATTAGGGTTGATATGTATTTTAGCTTCTTGTTTGATGAGTATATTACTATTTGGGGCATGAGTATTTCCTCCTTTTATGATGTTATGATGTTTTTTTGTTTTAATTCGTTTATTGTGTTGATTGTTGATTGGATTATGTTATTTTTATTTGTGTTGGTGTTTATGGTGAATGCTGCTATGACGTTTGCTCCCTGTTTTTCTACGACCTTTTTTGCTCGTTTTATTGCGTGGTCTGCTCCTGCTATTTTCATCGTGTTAAATAGTATCACGTTTTTGCCTTTTAGGTCTAGGTCTTTTATCACTTTATGTATTGCAGGTGTTATTGATCCGAACCATACTGGTGTTCCTATGAATATTGTATCGTAGTAGTCTGTGTGTATGACGTAGTGGTTTGTTATTGCTGAGTCTATTACCGTTGGGAACATGTACTCAAGAAGTGTTTTATGGATGTTGAAGTCTGCTATATCCATTACATGTGAATTCAGCTCCTTTTTCATGGTATTTACCACTAGACAAGTTTTGCCTGAATAGGAGTAATATATTATTAAGTTTCTCATAGTATCCTCATCATTTTTTTATTGCATTTATTAGCTTTGCCTATTATGGTATTTATTAGTTGTCATAATGCTTTTTAGTTTGTAGGTAGTTTAAATTCTTATATAGATGGTATATTATTCTAGATAGGTTAATGTGGTGTTATTATTAGTGTTTGGTGCGTTGTGAGTTGATAGAATTAGCATAATAACTGTTTAATGATTTACAGAACTTTTAAAAAATAGTTTAAAGGAGGGGAAGTATTATTGATTTTCCAATGCCTCTTTTGTCAATGCTTCTATGTCAGAATCATTTTTGATGGCTATTGAGAATGACCTATCGACACTACCACCCTGACTGATAATCGCATAGTTCATCACATTAGTGGTTGCCTCACCACCACTACCACCCATGGTAGCAAATGTAACACAATTTACTCCAGCAAAGTCATTTTCATTTATGAACTTCACTATTGCAGGTGCGGGTCTTGAAGCCCATACAGGTGTTCCAATGTATACAGTATCGTATTGTTTTAAATCCACTGCATCGTAGCTGATAGTTGTATCATTGCCACGTAGTGCATCGAATCCACCTATTAGAAATTGTATTGGACCAGACCTGTTCTTCTTATCCTTTACTTCGAGAATGTCTGCTTCTAATTCGTCTTTTATGCATTCAGCTACCTTTTTAGTGTTTTCTGTTCTTGAATAGTATACTACTAAATCCATCATATATCACCTTCACTAATTGTTTTTATGGATATAAACCTAGATGGTCTAATCCACTTGTCTCGTCATAGCCCATCATTATATTCATGTTCTGTATCGCCTGTCCTGATGCCCCCTTGGTGAGGTTGTCTATGGCTGATATTACCACTAGTTGGTCTTCGTCGTCTAAGCTTATTCCACCAATTTCACAGTAGTTAGTTCCACGTACACTTGCCAGTAATGGTACGTTATTATCATGCAATACCTTTACGAATGGCTCATCATTGTAGTAGTCCTTGTAGAGACTGTATACGTCATCAGCTGTCACGCCATCCTTTATCAGGTAGCTATGGTTTGTCGTTATTATTCCTCTTATAACTGGTACAAGGTGTGGTGTGAATGATATCTTCGTGTCATGTGTTCCGAAGTTGTGTAGTTGTTCTCTTATCTCTGGTGTGTGTCTGTGGCTTGTAATAGCATATGGCTTAATGTTATCAGAGCATGTTGGGTAGTGTGTAGTTGGGTTTGCCTTTACTCCAGCTCCACTTACACCACTTTTGCTGTCTAGGATTATTCTGTCGACTAACTGGTTTTCTACTAGTGGTAGGCTTGAGAGTATTGCTCCTGTCGGGAAGCATCCAGGGTTTGCTATTAGTTGTGCTTCTTTTATTTGTTCTCTGTTTATTTCTGGTAATCCGAATACTGCTTCTAGTTCCGGGTGTTCATGTTTTATTCCATACCATTTCTCATAGGTTTCTATGCTCTGGAATCTGAAGTCACCACTAAGGTCTATTACTTTCTTGTCGTTTTCTATGAAGTCTGGTGCTATCTTCATTGATGCACCATGTGGTACTGCTAGAAATACTAGATCTGCGTCTATGTCCTTGTTTTCTGGGTTTGTGAATGTTAAGTCCACATCCTCTAGGTGTGGGTGTAGTGATGATACGTGTTGTCCTTCCTGTTTTCTACTTGTAATCGTGGTCACATCTGCTTTTGGATGCTTGTAGAGTAACCTAATTAGTTCTCCACCAGTATATCCACTTGCACCTATTATTGCTACATCTATTTTACTCATATTTTTTTTGCCTCATTTATTGTTCATCGTTAATGTTTATATGTTTTGTTTTTCTTTTAATTATTTTTTGTGATATGGGTTTATGTTTTTGAAGTGTGTTTTTGCTACCTTGTCGAGTAGTTCGGGGTCTATGTTCCATGGCCCATTTTTCTTGTTCAGGTCTACGCCGTATTTTTCTTCTAATTCTTTCAGGGTTTTTTCATAGTGGTGTTTTGCTATTATGCTGCTTGTTGCTACTGGCGTGTACCTTTCTCCGTTGGATTCTTGTATTATCTTAGTGTTGTCTAGTTGCAGGTATTGGTTCATCTTTTTGTAGTCGAATTTGTCTATTATCACTACCACATCATGTGATGGAACATCTTCCAGTAGCATTTTTATTGCCTTCGAGTGTAGGTATGCTAGTAAGTGGTTCAAGTTCTTATTTTCATTCTTGAACTTGTCATATAGCTTGTTGTAGGTGAATGGTCTTAGTATTAGTGTTTGGTGTCTTATCTGCATCTTTTTTATTTTCTGATATAGTTTTTCTATGTCATTTTTTGTTAGTTTTTTGCTGTCTGTGACACCAATCTGTTGAAGTTTCTTATTTTCATCCTTTGATGTACATGTGGCTGTTATAATTAGTGGACCATACCACTCACCCTTACCAGTTTCATCAGAGCCAATAGTATATTCATACTTGGAGACAAAAAAGTCATGATTACTGGTGCTACTTTTATTATTCTTGGACTTCTTACTTCCACGATTTTTTCGTCTGTTATTGTTGTTATAGTAGCCATCATGACCATAGTACTTACCACGACGCCTATTCTTTTTCTTCTTATTAGGCTTATAACTCAAAACCCTGTCAACATATGACTTACAACTAGCATTGTTCTTATAGACAAGCATAGCCGTATCATACAATATGAAAAGATAGTCACCATCCTTAATACGGACACTCTCATAGGCATGAGGAGACTCATGAGCTAAATGACTGGTAATATCCTTAAAATACTTAATTTGTTCCCTAGATAATCTAACTGACTGCATACTACAACCTAAAAAAAATAATATAATATGAATGGAGGTTATACGGGTATTGACACTACCTGCGAATCATAGTCCCAATACCATCTTTAGTGAAAATTTCCAACAAGATGGAATGGTCAAGCCTACCATCGAGAATATGGGCAGTTTTAACACCATTTTCAACAGCATTAATACACGTCTCAACCTTAGGAATCATACCACCCTTAATAACACCACTATCAACTAACTCACGTAACTCATCAACACGAATGCGACGAATGATACTCTCAGGGTCATCTGGATCAGTGAGAATACCAGGAACATCAGTCAACACTATCAGCTTTTCAGCATCAATCTCAGAAGCAATACTACCAGCAACAGTATCAGCATTAAGGTTAAGAGTATTACCCTCCTTATTAATACCAATAGGAGATATTACAGGGATATAATTATTATCCGTTAAATCATTGATAATCTGAGGATTAACCCTATCAATCTTACCAACATATCCAAGGTCAACCTCTAAGACTTCACCATCATCGTGTTTAATCCTAGCTGGATCTCTTTTGGATGACTCAATAAGGAAGTTATCCTTACCAGAAATACCTACACCCTTACCACCATGAAGACAAAGATTAGAAACAATCTCAGTATTAATCTTACCCACTAATACCATCTTAACAATCTCCATGGTCTCAGAATCAGTAATCCTTAAACCACCAACAAATTTAGGTTCCTTACCCATCTTATCCATAGAACGTGAAATCTCTGGACCACCACCATGAACAACAACTGGCTGCATACCCACATATTTAAGTAAAACAGTATCCCTCGCAGTGGAACTCATCGCTGTCTCATCAATCATAGCATGACCACCATACTTAATCATTATCTTCTTACTATGAAACTTCTTAATGTATGGTAAAGCCTCTATTAAAACATTACTAATATCCATTGACATATCATCAACCATAATAACATATCCTCCTCTAAGTTGTATACTCCGCATTAATACGCACATAATCATATGTCAAGTCACATCCAAAGCAAATAGCACTACTATCACCCTGATGTAAGTTAACACTAATAAAAATTTCATCCTCTTGCATTATATCCTCAGCCTGTGTAAGCAGGTCTGCATCATCATAAGTAGTCACATGACCCCTATCAACAATCACCACAGTATTGTCACAGCCAGATATGGCTATAGAAACATCATCTGGATTAAAGTCAACACCACTATAGCCCATGGCACTAATAATCCTACCCCAATTAGGGTCAGCACCAGCAACAGCAGTCTTAACAAGACTACTGGAAACTATACTCCTGGAAACACATACTGCATCATTAAGTGTGGATGCACCACTACATTCGACCTCAATATATTTACTAGCACCTTCCCCATCATGTGCAATCTGTTTGGCAAGGCTAGTACATACATAGTCAAGAGCCTCCTGGAAGTTACTATCATAATCCCCAGAGACATCATTGGTACTCATTAGTACGACCATGTCATTGGTACTCTCATCGCCGTCAACGACAACTCTGTTAAATGACTTGTCTACTGCCTTGTTTAATGCCTCCTGCATGATATCCTTATCCAGTTCCAGGTCTGTGGTGACAAATCCCAGCATAGTTCCCATGTTAGGTGCAATCATACCACTACCCTTACAGATACCAGCAACCCTGAACTTCGTACCATCAGACAGTGTTGACTCCACGGCACACTCCTTACTAACAAGATCAGTAGTTAAGATAGCATTAGAAGCATTACTAGCACACTCCCGGTTATTACCAAGCATTTCAACTGACTTAATTGCTACTGGATTAATAATATCCATAGGCATCTGCCTACCAATAACACCAGTAGATGCAACTGCAACCTCCTCTACTGGAATATCAAGCTTAGAAGCAACAACTTCGGCAAGCTTTAAGCCATTCTTTATACCATCCTCCTTGGTATAGCAGTTAGCATTACCACTATTAGCAATAATTGCCGAGATACGACCATCCTCTAAATGCTTTCTTGTAATGTCAATACAAGCAGCATGAACCGTATTAGATGTGTAAACAGCAACAGCCGTTGAATCCCTATGATAAATGACTGTCACACCATACTTACCTTCACGGTAACCACTAGCCTGTATGCCCTCAATAGAGCATATACCATTATCCAACTCTTTCATTATATTATCCTCTCTATATCTTCTAAATTAAAATTTAATCCATGAAAAATTAAATAAAAAAATGGGGGGGTTACGATTATTATCATGTATTGTTTTTTGTATTTGGTGAATTAGAACCACCCTGTGATGAACCACTACTAGCATGTGAAGAACGACTATTTGAAGAACCTTCACCACTATAGTGACTACTATTAGCTGATGAACTACTTGAGTAATTCTTATTACTGTAGCTGGTATTCTTTTTATAGTTGTTGTAGTTGTTGTTGTTGTATGATTTCTGGCTGTATGACTGTGTGTTGTTTGTTGTGTTGTTTGTTGTGTTGTTGGTGAGGTTTGTGATGTTTAGTGTGTCGTTGTCTCCTCCTGCTAGGTTGTCTAGGCTGGGTATGTCGAAGTGTATGAATATGGATGCTACTGTTCCACACATTATTGCTATTATCCCTATTATTAGTATGAGGAATATTTTTGATTGTGTTGATGCTTTCATGTAAATATCCTCCTAGTTCATTAGTGTGGCTACTAGTATTGCTATTATTAGTGCGACGAATCCTAGCCATATGTTTTGGGTGTTCCATCCAATTATTGTTACTATGAATATGAATAGGAATATGCCTATTAGCATTAGTGTTTTGTTTTGTAGGTAGTCTATTGCTGATCTTGTGAATGCTGTTGGTATGTAGTATGAGTATATTCCATTAGCCATGTCGAATACTATTGATGCTGTGTCGTCGTTTATTTTTAGGTCATCTGCTAGGTGTGCGTGTTCACCTGCTTCTCTTCTGCTTCTTCCTATGCCTATTCTCAGGTTTAGTTCGTTGTTTAGTGCGTACCATGCACAGTCTAGTGCTGTTTTCAGTGCTATTTCCTTGTTTGGGAAGTTGGTTATTAGGTCGTCTCCTCCTACACGGTATCCTTCGATTTTACCGTTTCCTTCTGTGTCGATGTATGTGTTTATGTCGTTCATTATTTCTATTAAGCGGTCTTTTCCATATTTTGATATGAAGCCTGTTGAATCCTTTGCATCTATGTACATGAAGTTATCTGCCTCGATGGGTGTTAGGTGTATTTTGTCTGTTGTTGGTTGTTGTTCGAATATTACTCCATATTCTCCACCTAGTTTTGTGAATCCTACCCCTGAGGTTTGTCCTATTTCTCTGTTCATGTCTATTGCTCTTTCAATTGATGCTGCTCCTGTCATTCCCACGGCTGCTCTGACGTTGTTGTTTTGTTGCATTCCCTGTGTTATCATTTCTATTGCTAGTCTTATTCCCTCTTTTTTGGATGGCATGTGTCCTACTAGTTCTGTTTTGCTTTTTTCTATGATTTCTCCGTCGGCGTCTATTATCATTTGGGCAAAGGTTTCTATTAGCTGTGATGGCTTGAATAGTTCTACGTATAGGTATCTGTCGCTTCCCATGATGATGTTGCTTAGTAGGGCAAATTCGTTTATCTTGTCTTCTGCTGGTTTTATTTCTATGAATTTCCTGTTTTGGGGGAGATTTCTCTGGTCGATTTCTCGTTCGAGGTTTGCGAATATTGTTTGGCTGTTTATCTGTGCTGGCTGTATTTCTACTAGCATTGTCTTTGTGAGGTTTATTAAGCCTACGTATTCTGTTTCTAGTTCGTTTGTTGCATAATATTTGGTTCCGATGCTGATAACTTTTTTGTTGAGAAGTCTACTGAACAGGCTTTTTAGAAGTCTGTCTAAAGCCATTTAGCGTTTCCCTCCCCTTTCTATGGAAATCTCGAATTGTCCTGGTTTTTCCATTAGCATACTCGGTTTTACTGATACTATTGGGAACTTCCATGTTCCTAGCCTTGATGCGAGTGTACTGGCTATGTTTCTTGAATTGTGTTTTATGAATGAGTAATCGGAGTCGTTGATTATTATGCTTAGGTTGTATGGTGATTCTTCCAGTATTTCGTCTGAGTAGATTATGTTTAGCTCGAATGTTCCTGGTCTTGTGAATAGGTCATTTCTTACTGCTACTAGTGGTGAGTGGTCTAGGTTTAGTTTGTTTCTTACTGTTACTGCTATTGTTCCTGCGTTGTGTACGGCTTCTTTGTAGTCTTTTGGATTTACTAGTACGAATATGAGGAAGTCGCAGTCGTCTATGTCGTCGTCTACGAATCCTACCATCTTGTTTAGTATTGGTATTTTCATGAATACGTCTTCTAGTTTTGAGTCTATTGCGTTTTCTTCTTCTTTGCTTACTCTTGTTATTGCTTCTTGTGCTACTGCTAGTCCACTGAACTTACGGTTTTTCTTTGACTTGTATACGTCAAATCCTCTTCTTTCGAACTCGTTTAATGATTTAGAACAGATTTTTTGGAGGATGTTTTTGACTTTCTTTGGTGGTGCTGGTTTTCCTATCTGGAATCTACCATTTTTTACTCTGTATGGTAAGCGTCTGCTTTGTATGTCCTGAAATTCGTCTTGATAGTCTCTGAAGAAATCATTTGATAATATTTTAGCATCCTTCTCGTATGCTAGGTTTAATATGTAATGATCAGCTATAGTACCAGCTGGTACTGGAAATACTTCTTCATTCTGTATCATCTTATTAAAGCCATCTTTATCATCAATTTCATGTCTTAATGGTGCATCAGCAAGTACTATTGGTTCATGTCCTAATTTTTCTAGTGTGCTTATGGCAACTTTAAGAGTTTTTAAACTCGGTGTTACCTTACCTGTTTCCTCATTGGGCTGTTGTCCGTAATATGCTACATTTGACCCATCAACAATTATTTTCAAAAGATCACCTTTGTTTTTTGTATCTGTTATTTAATCTGTTCCTATTATTATTGTATATATATTGTTTTCATTATATTTATTCTTATAGATTATTTGTTGTGTGACATCTTCGTTATTAGTAATTTTTTGTTTTAAAAGATGCCTTTGTATTAAATTCGTGGCGAATGTTATTAAAAATAGTTATTCAAATAAAAAAAATGGGTTAGAAGGTTGGGTTTAGGTGGATTCTAGGATAGTTTCATTATTGCCTCGGCTAAATCACCGTTTGCTTCATTAAGTGCTTGTCTTGCCTCGTCTTCACTAACACCAACTTGACTTACTACTAAATCAATGTCATCCTGTGATATTTCAACACTGACATCCTCGTCGTCACTGCCCTTAATTCTTTCCTCTGCTTTACCACTTATCTGGTAGGTTTCCTCGCCCATTGCCTTCATTATGCTTACTTCAGCATTTTTGATGACTATTTCCTTATCTTTGAGGGTTATGACCACTTGTTCAACTCCTTCAAGTTCTTTCATGTTCATACCCATCTTTTTCATCTGTTTTTCCATCTGTTTTAGTTGTCTAGGATTTAATCCACCTGAAAACATAATTATTCATCCTCCATGATTATTATTAGCTTAGTTATTATTATATATTTATTTTAATGACTATTAATTATTTTTGTCTGACATAATGTTTAGATGCAATCATATTTAATATTAGCCCTTTACCGTTACCCTACCATCCCATTTAGATGGCTTGTACTTGCCACTACCATTGAATGAGAAATTACTATATGAATTGTCGGCAGATTTGTCATGAACATACTCTGCCTTAATAGTAAATGAGCCAGTATCATCCGTTTTTAATTCAACTAATGAGTCATTAGTATTGTTTGATGGCTTGTTGTATGTTATCGTCACATTAGCCACACCACTACCATAAGAATCCATTAAAAGACCCTTAAAGGTGGCATTTTCATGAACCTCACTTTCATTTACCAGCAGAGTAGTCGTCACATCATTGTTATACTGGTAGACAAATACGCAGACACATACAATGAAAACTGTCAATAGGATTACCAATTCGATATTCTTCTTATCCACACAATCACTACCTACTAATTTTATAAACTTATAGTAGTTAGGTATATTCATTCATATTTTAAATATTTAACCATTAGTTTGAGAATGAGATATGCAATTTTGAATGTGACGACAAAATCCGTGGATAAAACATCTTAATTACACCACTTAAATGAATTGTATAGGAATCAAATTAACTTAAAATGTGTAGAACAACATGAGATTAAATCTATAATAACGTAATGAAAATTGAAGCAAACGAGAATAATTAAAAGTATTTTCACGTATTTAAAGGCTTATAGCTTTTAATGATTTATATAAATCTATTTAAGCAGTTAATTACATAAAATATATTGGGATTAATCAAAATGCCACAATATTATAATATTGTATAAAATTGAAATTCGATGTCGATAATTATGAAATGTAACTATAAAGGATTATTCCTAGTTGCTACTATTGTACTACTACTATGTAGCATTACAGCAATTAGTGCAACAGATGACATATCAGATGCCACAGTCATCAAGGATGATACTGGTATGAGTACAGTAAGTGTTTCTAAGGATGTATCCAATACTAAAAATATGAAAAAAGACGTGACAACTCACGTTGTTAACAATGATAATGTAGAAGAAATTTTTTCAGGTAAAAACTACAGTTTATCTGATTCAGTGAAGGATGGAGACAACCTTGACTTCCAAGGTACAATTGATAAAAACCACTCCATCGTTATTAACAGACAAGTAAACGCATACAGTAGTACAAAAGATGCAGTTATCAGTTTACACACAGTCGCTGGTTCACTACTAGGTGAAGACCCTGGTAACAGTTTCAGATTAGACCCTGGTGCATCTGGTTCTACTATAAAGGAATTATATATAAATAATACTCAAACATGGATTTTTAATGTACATGACGTTAACTTAACTAATATGTCC
>MUZZ01000295.1 GCA_003266075.1 Methanosphaera sp. rholeuAM74 | reverse complement strand
CAGAGCACAGCAGTTGTTCAGGGGCGTCCTTTTGATTCTGGGATTTTTCCTCTTGTCGGAGCTCCTTAATCTGAGCCTTCTTAACTGGCTGCTTACAAGACTTATTACTGTAGGTCTTCTGGCTGTTGTTGTTCTGTTCCAGCCGGAGATACGAAGAGGTCTTGAACAGATTGGCAGGAGAGGAGTCATTTCATCGCAGTTCCGTGATCTGGGCAAAGAAGAATTATACGCAACGGTGCACAAGCTGGTTGACGCGGTCGATGATTTTTCATCGACAAGAACCGGTGCTCTTATGGCGATCGAGTGCGAGACCATGCTCAATGATATAATAGAGACAGGCGTGGTAATAGATGCGGAAATATCGGTTCGTCTTCTCGGCAATCTGTTTTACGAGGGATCGCCCCTGCATGACGGTGCTGTCATTATAAGAGGGATAAGAGCATATGCAGCGAGCTGCGTTCTGCCGCTTACCGACAGGAGCAATATCGGTAAGAATCTCGGAACCAGACACAGAGCCGGCGTCGGTCTCAGTGAAGTATCTGATGCTTTTGTAATAATTGTTTCAGAGGAAACAGGAGCGATATCGGTAGCGAGAAACGGAACTCTGAGAAGATTTCTCGATCTCAAGACACTTGAGAAAATGCTCCTCGATATTTATATCCCTTCCGTGGAGAACAAGAATCTGGTCTCCCGTATTCTGAAGGGAGGCAAGAAGGATGACTAGCAGGAATCATAAGGTATTCTATTCAATAATTTCTCTTGTGATTGCTATAGCAGCGTGGATATTCGTGGTCTATAATTATGATCCGATGACTACTGTCAGATACAAGGATATACCTATTGAGTTCGATGGTGAAAGCACTCTTGCGGGCAGAGGATATGCTGTGTCTGAGGCGAGCCGCGATAAGATAAGCGTCAGCCTGCGTCAGCGCCGTGTCAATACGAACAGGATCTCTGCAGATGATATTTTTGTTATAGCAGATGTCAGCAATGCAGTAATAGGTGAAAATGCTATTAACCTGAAGATAAACGGTCCTGACGGAACGAGTGTCGTTGATTCCGAAGTTAAATCTGTCACGGTAGAAATCGAAGACGCTGACAGCAAAGATTTGCCGATTCTCGTAGAATACAGCGATGCTGATAATGACGAAGCCGAGCCGGTAACGACGGATATGACTGCATTGACGACCAGGATCGTTGCGGCTGAAAGCGTGATCGATAAGGTCGTAAAGGTATCTGCAAAGCTTTCAAATAACGATGTAAGCACCAAGAGCCGCAGCTTTACGACATTCCTTACGGCACTGGACAGTGAAGGTGAAGCAGTGCCTCATGTACAGATGTATCCGAGCAGTGTTACTTACAGGGCGACTGAAGGCTCGGTTAAGGAAGTAAGACTGAGCGTTGATGCGGTTTCAAAGGGCGACAGTTCATATAAGCGTACATATTCTGCTCCTGAAACAGTAATAGTCAAGGGCCCGCCTGATCTGATCAAAAATCTTATTCAGATCAGGACTCAAAAGATAAATCTCAACTCGTACTACGAGGATACGGAAATCGATGTGCCATATATTCTGCCTGAGGGAGTCGTACTTGCAAATGAACAGGAACCTCAGACTATAAAGATCAAGGTCAGGAAAATAAAAGATAATGATTAACATATTATGCAAACAGCCGGCTTATGAGCCGGCTGTTTGTTTGCGCTGGTTTTGCGTGTCATACTGTCTCTTAGTCCCATAGATTCATCGGATAAGTTCCGTTTGCTTTGAGTTCAGCGAATTTTGCAACTACATAGGGCTTGTCTTCTTTGTATGTGACGCCGAACCATTTATCAGAGGAATTGAGTACTTCGTATACAGCTGATCCCTCAGCTATCTGTTTGTTGATAGGAGTCTGTATATAATACTCGCCTTTCTGCGGATTCTTTTCCAGTATCTGTTCGAGAGCCTCTGAGAAACCCTTTTTGAGAACATCCATGTATTC
>MUZZ01000085.1:2474-4307 GCA_003266075.1 Methanosphaera sp. rholeuAM74 | reverse complement strand
AGTACGATAGGGTAATGTACTCCGGTTCCAACTCCATTTTCTGTTAAAAAGTCTTTGAATTCATCTCTCTTATCGGATACTCTTATTGTGTACTGGTGGAATACGTGGCAGGCGTCATCAGCAGTGTATGGTGTTGTTATTCCTTTAACATCTTCTAATCCATTGGATAGGTATTCTGCGTTTTCATTTCTTTTCTTGTTAAATTCGTCGATGCGTTTTAGTTGTGCTAGTCCTATTGCTGCTGCTATGTCGGTCATCCTGTAGTTGTATCCTAGTAGTGATTGTTCATATCTTTTGCTTTCACCGTGGGCTCTTATCATGGATGATTTTTCTGCTAATTCTTCGTTGTTGGTTGTGACCATTCCACCTTCACCTGTGGTCATGTTCTTTGTCGGATAGAAGCTGAAGCATCCTAAATCTCCTATGCTTCCAACTTTTTTGCCCTTGTATGTTGATCCATGTGCCTGTGCTACGTCTTCTATGACTTTGAGGTCGTGTTTTTCTGCAATCTTCATTATTGGGTCCATGTCTGCTGCCTGTCCGTATAGGTGTACTGGAACTATGGCTTTGGTCTTGTCGGTTATTTTTTCCTCTATTTTACATGGGTCTATGTTGAATGTTTTTGGGTCTATATCAACGTATACTGGCTTTGCATTGGAGTATAATATTGAGTTTGACGTGGCAGCGAATGTGAATGGTGTTGTTATCACTTCATCTCCCTCTTTTACTCCGGCAGCTTTTATTGCTGTGTGTAGTGCTGTTGTTCCAGAGCTGGTTGCGATACCATAGTCTGCATCAACGTAGTTTGCAAATTCTTTCTGGAATTGGTCTACTTTAGCTCCTTGTGCGAGCATCCCAGATTTTAGTACTTCTGTAACTGCTTCTATTTCTTCGTCATTTATTATTGGTTTGGCTATATTTATCATGTTACTCACTTTAGTCATCATCAAAAAATTTAAATTGTTTTAGTTTTCATCATTAACTAATTATTTATAGTTTATGTTATAATAGTTTTTTTCTGGAAGCAGTATTTTTCTGTATCTTCTTGGGTGTGATATTGTTTTGGTTCTAAAATTTATACGTAGCTATTGACAAATGTATAATTATAATCATGGATATTACTTTTTAGTGGTAATATCTTATACTTGTTTGGGATGGTTTTAGTTTTGGATACGCATATTATTAATGAGGGAAAGGTGAAGATTGAGGTTCCAGATTTTGATAAGGTCTCATCGGATGCACCAGTATTTTATAATCCGGTTATGGAGTTGAATAGGGATATTTCTGTGGTTGTCATCAACCAGTACAGGAAGGATGTTGATCATGATATAAGGATTTGTGACGCTTTTGGTGGTACTGGTATTAGGGGTGCACGTTATTCTATGGAGGTTGTTGGCGTGGATGAGGTCGTTGTGGGTGATGTTAATCCATTGGCTGTAATGCAGGCTAGAAACAACATGGAACTTAACAAGATTACTAATGTCAGTGTTGAAAAGAATGATGCTAACATTTTATTACATTCTAATAAGGGATTGTTTGATGTTGTCGATTTAGATCCGTTTGGTACTCCTTCAATGTTTTTGCAGTCTGCTAGTGCTAATATTCGTTCTGGTGGTTTGTTATGTGTGAGTGCTACGGATACGTCTGCTTTGTGTGGTACTTATCATGATCCTTGTATTCGTAAGTATGGTGCTGTGCCACAGAAGACTGAGTATTGCCATGAGAATGGTGTTAGGATTTTAATTGCGAGTATCAGTAGGAATCTGGCTGTTAATCAGAAATACTTGCATGTGTTGTTCTGTCATAGTACTGAACATTATATGAGGGTTTATG
>MUZZ01000085.1:0-2454 GCA_003266075.1 Methanosphaera sp. rholeuAM74 | reverse complement strand
GGTGCTCAGGTCAGTATTGCTGGTCCTTTGTGGCTGGGTGATATCTGGGATAAGGATTTCATAGAAAAGGCGATGGAAACTGCTGTGGAGTTGGATTTGAATAAGAAGGATGAATTGCTGGACTTGTTTGGGAAGTGTCTTAATGAGTGTGATGGTCCAGTTAGTTTCTATGATATTCATAAGGTGTGTAAGACGCTTAAGGTTAGCTCTCCCAAGTTTAATGATGTGATTGATGCTATTAGAAGTAGGGGATACTTTGCTAGTAGGACTCATTTTAAGCCGACGGGTATTAGGACTGACATGCCATTATATGAGTTTAAAAGGTTGATTCTTAAGTTGTTAAAAATTTAATAAAAAGAGTGTTTTGGGATAAGTAGTTTATTTTGTTCTACTTATTCATAGTTAAGCATATTGTGTGTGTAGTAGTATTGTAGTTCGTCTGCGTGTTGTATCTCGTATGACCTGTATGGGTTGTTGAAGTATGGGAATATTGTTCCTTTTGCTGCGTCCATTATGCCTCCTAGGTGTCCGAATTCTTTACAGCATACTTGGTAGTATAATGGGAATCCACATCCAGGGTTTATGAATATGTCTCCTTCACGTACTGTTCCATGCCATACCATTGGTATTGGTCCTTCTTGTCCGTGTTCCTTTGCCATCTGCAGTACTCTTGCCCACGCGTCTTCGAAGTTGTCGTATATTTCTCCGTCTACTTTGTAGTTCCATTTGTCATCTGGTACTCCGTTTATTCCGTAGTCTACTACTTGACCCCAATCGATGTTAACTTGTGCTCCTGCTGTGTCCATAAATGCCATTTCGATTATGTATACTTCTCCGTTCATGAAGTTTCTGTAGTTTGAGCTTCCAGCATAGTGGAGTACTATTGCACATTTTGAGTTTCTTTCTTCTGCGTATTGTGCTAGTAGGTTTGCATGCACATGTTCTGGGAACATATCTGGGTTTGCTATTTTAACAAATGCTAGTCTTCCCAGTGGTTCTACTTCGTCGGATGAGCCTGATGAAGCAATATAAAGTAGTCCTATTAGGAGGATAATGACTATTATGAATGATACGTACCATTTCATATTTTGTGCCTCACGTTATTTTGTTTCTATCTTATATGTTATTATGTTTGTTTTAATGATAATTATATTTTTGCTTATTTTTTCTGCTTTTATGACCTATTGCTAATGGTTTATTTTACAATTTTTTCCATTATTTTATGATTTTTTCTCCAATTTCTTTGTTGTATTTATTCCACTTTTTATCCATGTTTGTCACGGTTTTTCATTTTTGTAAGTTTTTAATTAGTTTTATATTTTTCACATAAATAACAATATTACTCAATGTCCGAATGGAGCATTACAATTTTTTCTTCAAAATTTGCTATAATTTTTCTAAGACAACATAACCCTTACTGTTAATAGTGAGTTTCATAATAATCTTTAACAACACTATTTATATAAAATTTTGAATTTCAATTAAAAAAATCAAAAGGTTTATATAAGAATTAAGTAATAACTAATTAATAGAAAAACACGTAAAAAATTATTCAAAAACAATCATGGGTGAAATAATGGATAGAATATACGACGATAAATTCAAAATTAAAGGTAGTGAACTATCAATGGACACATTAGATAAAAAAATACTAGAATCTTTAGGAAACGATGGAAGAAAATCCTATAGGAAAATATCCCGGGAACTAGACGTTTCTGTAGGTACAATACACAACAGAGTAGACAAATTGATACACACTGGAATCATCAAAAAATTTGTTCCAGTACTAAGCAACACTAAACTAGGCTACTGTGTAACAGCCATCATAGGTTTAGAAGTTAAAGGTGGATCAGTTTCATACTTAACAGAAGACGAAAAATTCAATAGTCACATACTAGCACTATATGAAGTAACAGGACAATACGATGCAATGTTAATCGCTAAATTCAAAAACAATTGTGAATTAGATAAATTCATAAAACTACTATTAGCAGAAGACGACATTGTAAAAACATACACACAAACAACACTAAACATAGTTAAAGAAGAATTAAACAGTACAATATCAACTTTTGAACAATAACATAATTCTTCATAAAACTATCTCATTTTTTTTTACATATTTTTCTAAACATACTTATTTTAACTATAAATTATATATACTTATTTAA
Source organism: Methanosphaera sp. rholeuAM74 (assembly GCA_003266075.1). GTDB lineage: Archaea > Methanobacteriota > Methanobacteria > Methanobacteriales > Methanobacteriaceae > Methanosphaera. The sequence continues at coordinate 283 of MUZZ01000085.1, read as the reverse complement.
TAAAGCAAAGGATAATCATAGTAATAGGAGTATAATTCAATGACATTTATAGAATTTCCAGATACACAAAATAAACTCCCCCAAACGCCAGTATCACTCACAAAAGTAGGAGTAACAGGTGTGAAGAAACTATTAAAGATTGAACGCAAAGACAAAAGGCCAATAATACTGCTTCCCACGTTCAACGCATACGTAAACCTTCCAAGCACCCAAAAAGGAGTACACATGTCCAGAAACCCAGAGGCAATCTCAGAAATTATCGACGAATCATTAAACGATAAAG
>MUZZ01000197.1 GCA_003266075.1 Methanosphaera sp. rholeuAM74 | reverse complement strand
AGGTTTCCACCAGCATTCGCATCTATTATTTCATTCAAGACCCTTTCTATGTCCTCCTGTTGGGGAAGTTCAAAGTCCAGTACTGTGACATCCTTCTTTAAATCGTCAGGTGAATTGAATGTGGGTGATACAAATATGACATTCTTTGGCTGCATGCTCTGCTTCAAATTAGGCATCAAATCCTTAAGACTTCTTACGATGTTATTATCAACACCACCGTTACATTTCTCACAGAATATGTGGAAGTCTAGGAGTACGAATACTGCTGGCTGATTATATTCCCTGATATATTTTAGTGCAGAGTGTTTGTCAAATGTGTCCTCTTCAATAATCCCTTCATTATTCCTGAAACCCTCCGATGACTTCCATACAAATACTTTACGTGGAGTATGTATCAATTCCGGGGTCGTTACAATCCTTGTTAATTCATTGACCAGGCGTTCCTCTTCATATGTGGTAATGTTGATGAATGGAAATCTTGCCCTTAATAAATCACATAGTTCTTTATCGAAATTAGCCATTTTAATTAGTCCTGTTATTGGTTAATAATTACTATGTGTGAAATAATATATAAATTTAAATGAAATGTTAATTATTCCATTGGAAAACTAGGATAAATGTGGGGGAGATATGACCTAAATATTAGATGGTGATGTTTTGAATTGGTTGAAGATGCTTTACTTCATGTTAACAGTCAATACTATGGAATCATTATTGTCAATTACTTCAGATTCTAGGGAGTAATTCTTTTCTTTTAGTTTTTCTATTACCTTCATATATGTTAATTCCTGTACTTTAAGTGCATATTCATCACTTAAATTTTCAACATAGCTTTTTGCTTCAGCCTTATCAAAGTTACCGATAAATACTATGTCATATGTACCGTTTTCAGTCTTTTTGAGGGCAATCTCACCCTTTGATAGAAACCTGTCCAACTCATCCATAGAATTATATCCCAGATAGCTTTCGGTTCTAATAGAATCGATTATGGACATGTTTTTCATATTAGTACTTATACTGAACTTCGGCTTTGGTTGTGCGACTTTTTCTTTAACTTCTTCTATGCTAGTTTCTGTGTAGTCATTTACAATTTCCCGGTAGGCATTAATGTTATTGGTCTGTGATAGGTATTCATAGTTCAAATGGTTTATGAAATTAATTGTCTGATCTTTTTGGAAATTTCCCATAAACAGTATCTCAATATACTCTGATTCGAGCTTATAGAAGAGCATTTCACCCTGATTCTGGAAGTTAACTAGTTGACGCTTATTCTTAAATCCTAGTAACTTATTTTCCAGTATATCCTCCATCACGTCCATGTCTTTCATCTGTGTACGTATCTTGAAGTCATTACCACTAGAATTAGAGGATAAATCATTAATATTCATTGCATTATCTATTCTGTCCATTGGAAGTGGAACGCTTTGTAAATGTATGCTCATTGTTACACCTAGTTGTATTGGGTTATTAATTCCTGATTAACCTCTTCTTCTTCTGTTTCATTGTATTCATGTGTATACTCTTTTTTAATGACCTTGGAATCAGTTAATTCCTCTATGATTTTTATGTAGTCTTCACATTTCTTTCCTTTTATGCCCAGGGTTTCTGCTTCTATAGTTCCATCCTTTTTAATCTTGATTATCAGCTTTTTTGACATTTAAGTTATCTCCCATTTTTATCATTGTTACTATATATGTCTAAACTTAATTAAAATATATTCTCCAGATATATTCCAAAACTAGTTAAGTATAAAGAATATATCATATATACTTAATAACATAGATAGGAGGAGATAATATGAATTATACATGCCCAGCCTGTGATAGGAATATAAGTAACACTAGCAAGTGCCCATATTGCAGTTGTCCGATAATTATAGTTAATGGGGAGTGTTTCCATAGGCAAGACTACTACGAGGTAGAAAAGTTTCATAACAGTTTAGATAGTTTCATAGAATCATCAAAGAATTCAATTAACCTCATCAGAAATGAGATGACCGACGAAGACATATACTATGACATTAATGCTAATCCAGAAGAAAAAAGTTACATACTTGAAGTGATTAATTCAACACGAAAAAACACCTCTGACTTCAAAAACAGCTTAGATGAAACATATTATGATTTGAACAAACTCAACTATATTAAAAGCTTTGATAATGCTTTTGAACCAATTGAGGCTAAGATTAATGAATGTTACCAGTTAATTGATGTTATTGATTCTGTTACAACTGTGTTTATGGATAAGATTACTGAATTTGAGAATAAAGTAAGAGTTCCTGATGAAGCAATGGTTAAACAACTCCATGATAGTTGTGATAACCTTCTAAAAGACTTTGGAAATGTTGATAAAGAAATAATAAAAAATTTATATGAAGAAGAGTCAGTCGAAATTTTAAGATATGATGAAAATATGAGAGATATGATTAAATCAGATCTTGAATCAACTATTTTATCAATCAATGGATCTAAAGAGGAATTTATAGGAAGACTAGCTGATGAAATGTATATGAAGTACGCCTCATGTTATGATTATAAGTATGGTTGCCTGAAAGATAAGATGACAATGACTGTTAAAAGTATTGAAACTACTAGTGTTAAACTTGAGAAGGCTCTCAGCTTCATTTTAGGCCTTGAAGATGACCATAATGACTCTGATACTGTTGACTATTCTGGCAGTCCACGTAGGCTGGACTTATAAATCCACGACGACATCATAGTATTCAGTACTACCAGATACCAATGCCATAATAATAAGAAATCACATATAATATATGCAGGTAACAGGACTAACTTCTCAGATAATTAGCCCCCAATCATACCAGATTAATGATACCCATAAAATAAGAAAACATCTTATATAACATCTATATAGGGATAGTGCTTCAAAGAGATAATAATCATCAACAGAAGAAAAAAAAGAGTAAAGTTAGCAAATACTACCACAAGTCATCCAAATCCTCCTCATTATAGGACTCCATCCTAGGCCTATCATCCTCAATCTCATCAACAGAAGGCAACTTCTTAAGCTCCTTTTCAATAAGAAACTCATAATACTTAGTCAAAGTCAACCCTGACACCCTCCTACAAACCGCCCTAGCCCTACGTTGCAACTCAGAATCAATGTTAATATCCATTTTCATACTATATATCCCTCCTATACTTTATTATATATACATTCAATTATAATAACTTAATATATTAACATCCAACACCAAGTAATTCATATGCCAACAGACGAGTACAACGAAAAACAAGCAGACGAGGTTTTAAACGGATTGATAATTTTAAAACAATGCGAAGACCCACATGCTGTAGCTTACATTCTAGGAATCGAATACAGACCATATGACCCAGAAAACATGCAACTAGTACCGGTTATGACTATAATACATCCAATCGTGTAAATCGAGGATTGCCACATACAAACAATAATTACATACCTGACACTAACAACAATAGTAGAAACACTAAAAACCAGAATAGCAAAGAAGATGAATACAAGGATTTCTGCTACTTCTTCTGTTTCTTTATACTATTGATATGGCTACTATCAGTAATATTCAATTAAATACTATCCAAAATAAAATACAGCCCACATATCCAAGCCCTATTCAAGATGTTTCTCCAGCTCAGCCCTAATATGCTCAGGTATCACTATTTTCTCTTCATTATTAAAATCATAATGTACTAATATGACTCTGGCCTTAGCCACAATATTATTGTTCTGCCATGCTTCCTGATATACTGTGCATGAGGTTGTTCCAATCTTTTCCACAAATGTCCTGATTTCAACATCCAATCCGAAGAAGGTTTGATTAATATAGTCTATTTCTATGTGTACCATGATTATATTCCACATTCTGGTGTTAAGATCCATTTCCGGGTTGAAAATCTTATAAAATGGGTTTCTCGCTACTTCAAACCATTCAGGAAGTACCGTGTTATTAACATGACCTAGTGCATCAGTATCCCTGGAACTTACTTCAATAATCTTTCTAAACATGCTAATATTTCTATTACTGGGGGTTAATATGCTTTTTGTTAGTGCATGCCATGTCCTAAGTAATAGCAGTATATTATAGTTATAATGGAATTGTTATTCCTAAAAAAATAATTTAAAAAAAAAGGTTAAAATGTATAATATTAGAATCTAACTCATAGTCACATTCTCTGAATAAATAGCGTCATCAGAACTGCTGAATGAACTGTCCTTGAATTTGACTTCCGCTTTGACAGGTCTAGCACTTGAATCATCAGTCAAAGCATTCCCAGAGACTTTGATAAGCTGATCCTTTTTGGCGTCATTGATGTTCCATGCAAGAGGACTTTTGCCGACAACGGCATCACTGGAATCATAGAAGATAACTTCCATTTCAAGGTAGTTGAAGTCCTTTTTAGGCGTCAAATCACAGTTAACCTTATACATGGAATAACCTTCACTCTTGATCTCGATATTAGAAACATTCAAGTCATCGCTCTTATTATCTGAATCAAACAAGCCAGCACTGACGATACTGCTAGTCAATGCAATGGATACGAGCAGTAAAGCTACAGCCATAATCTTCCTATTCATACATGAACCTCCCTCAACAATAATTTTTTATATGGATGAACTAACACCCACCCATAAATCACTCCATCAGCCAATACCAAACATCCAAAATAAAAGCATGACCGATAAATGATATGGAATAATGGATAACCATTATCCTCAATAATATATTACATAACAATAGTATAAAAAGATTACCATGAAAACAAAAACCAAAAAGAAAGCGTTGAAAAGTGAAACCCAGAAAATTTGAAATACGCATGGGATAATAGAAGCTAATAATGAATTAATAGGAAATATAACAGTAAATAAAAATAAACTAATAAAAAAAACATATAGAAAACGGAATAATAAAATGAGTGAAATTAGAAGAACAATATGCTAACCAAAACAATCAAAGCCATCCGAACAAAGCATGAAAAGTGCATGTAAAAAATTACAAAAAAATCAAAACAAAAACAGTAAAA
>MUZZ01000026.1 GCA_003266075.1 Methanosphaera sp. rholeuAM74 | reverse complement strand
ATCTAATTTTTTTGAAACATTTTTTCGGATGTTTTCCATACTACACTTGTTACAAATTTTAACATAGATGACAAAGATTACCCATTAAAATTTTACGAATTTTTTCCCCCAAATTTAAAGTAATTTTTAAAAACCCCCTCCTAAAATCACTAAAAATTAATATTTTAGGCAATAATTAAACCATACTTTAAAATAAGCTCCTCACGTTTATATACTCTAAAAATAAACTATTATTATAAACATCATGGGGAGATAATATGAATTTCAATTTCGATTACACAGAAAAAAGAGTAATAATGAGCATATTCTTCTGTGTAGCATTTATAATCGCAAACCTAACAACCGTAAAAATAATGGAAATACCATACATACACATGCAAGCACCAGCAGGAGTACTAATATACCCACTAGTATACGTACTCACAAACGTCATAGCAGAAGTCTACGGAGAAAAAATAGCACAACGAACAATAATGCTAGGATTAATAGCGGACATACTATTTGTATTCATGACAGTACTACAAATATACCTACCATCACCAATATACTACACAGGAGACCCTAGCCTAGCATTCGTATTCACACAAACACCAAGAATACTGCTCTTCGCATACATAAGCTACCTAGTAGGAAACCTAGTAAACGCAAGACTAACAACAATAGTAAACAGGGGAACAAAAAACCTACGAATAAAAAACTGGCTAGTAGTAGCAGTCAGCGAATTCATCGATGACACAATAATGGTGACAGGATGCTACCTAGGACTAGTACCACTAGTAGACATGATAATAATCATATTCAGCACATTCATAATAAGCCTAGTGTGGATTACAGTAGCACAACCATTCATAGCAAAACTCGTTGCATGGGCTCAGAAGGATGCACCTGAGATAGCAACAACTTAAAAATAAAGTGATTATATTCACTTTTATCCCATATCCTACTTTTAGCACGTGCTTGTTATATTATGTTGTTTTCAAATTTTCTGACTATTCGTTCCACGATTAAGATTGTGAATGCCACTATTATTATGAGTATCCATGAGTTTGGTGGTATTGCTGTTGTCTTGAATATTGTCTGTAGGAATGGTATGTATATTGCACATAGTTGTAGTATGAATGAGGCCACTACTGCAACAATCAGTGTGTTGTTTCTCTTATCGGTGTTTGATCTGCAGTTGAATACGTTGAATAGCTGGTATACGACGAATACTGTGAATGCTATAGTGCTTGCCAGTAGTTGTGGTGTGCCTATTGTTAGCTCGTATATGTATAGTCCTAGTGTTCCTATGCTCATGAATAGTCCTATTACCGTGATGTGTAGTAAGTTGTCCTTGGATAATATGTTTTCGTCGCTTGGCGGTATTTTCATGATGTTTTTGTCTGGGTGTTCTACTCCTAGTGATTGTGCTGGTGGTCCGTCCATTATTATGTTTATCCATAGTAGTTGTACTGGGTTGAATGGTAGTGGTATTGCTAGTATGGATGATGCTAGTATTGTTATGATTGCTGCTATGTTGGTTGATAGCTGGTATTTTATGAATCGTTTGATGTTTGAGTAGATTGTTCGTCCTTCTTTTACTGCGTAGATTATTGTTGAGAAATCATCGTTTTCTAGTATCATGTCGCTTGACTTTTTGGCCACGTCTGTTCCTGAACCCATGGAGATTCCTATGTCTGCTCCTGTCAGGGCTGGTGCATCGTTTACTCCGTCTCCTGTCATTGCCACGGTTTCGTTTATGTTTTTTAGTAGTTTGACTATTCTTATCTTCTGTTCTGGGAATACTCTTGCGAAGACGTTTACTTCTCTTATTTTTTCCTTGAATTCTTCATCATCTAGTTTGTTTATTTCTTGTCCTGTTAGTACTTCGTCGCTGTTTGTTATTCCCACTTGTTTTGCCACTGCACTTGCCGTGTTTTGATGGTCTCCTGTTATCATTTTCACGTTTATTCCTGCTTCGTGGCATGTTTTTATCGATTTTTTCACTTTGCTTCGTGGTGGGTCTATCATTCCCACGATTCCTGTGAATATTAGTTGGTCTTCGAGTTGTTCGTTATCGTATAGTGTGTGGTCGTCTACTTTCTTGTATGCTAGCATCAGTACTCGTAGTGC
>MUZZ01000273.1 GCA_003266075.1 Methanosphaera sp. rholeuAM74 | reverse complement strand
ACATAGCAGGCAGATGCTCATGGACAGAGGCCAGAAGACTGTCATATACGCTTAGCGGTATATTTGCAGGTGCAAGGCTTGCCTCGAGCGATGACGAATAAGATCTCAGTTTGGCGTTCGCCGCGTCATATCTGACATTTGTGCCGTACAGAGCAGCAAGCGCATTATTGTGGCTTCTGTATGTTTCATACATTTTATCAAAGGCTTCTTTACGGACTCTGCGGTCATTTGACTCCATAAAACCAATGTATGTGGAGTGGGTGAGATCCCTGACTTTGCCGTCGGAATCCGTGACAGTCCCGAATACCATGTCCGCGTCGCAGAGTGCGGAATAAATGCTGCCGCTTGATTTGAGGACTTCATTCATCGATGCAAGAACATATTCCTGATCGGTAGTCAGTACATGATCCTTGCCGTGCATTATCTGATCGATCATGAATCTGTACTTTGCAAGACCGCTGTTTTCGCTGAAATAACCATCTATCGTTTCTGCGTCTGATGATAGTATCTCCGGTTCGAGGAAAGATGCATCCGCACTGAAACGCGTGATAGCGGAAACGGCTCTTCCGTACATCTCGGTATATTTGCTGTCTGCGTTATCTTCGTCGTGCTTCATATGAGCATAGACGAAGGCGTTCTCGGCGTAGCGCATTCCTTCGGCGTATGTCTCAAGAGCCTGAAGCAGGGAATCCGCAGAGTTCATGACACTGCCCTGCATTTCGGCCAGCTTTTTGCCGTATGTACCGGCGATTTCCATATCCCTGTCCACATCGGATTCGTCGGGATACATTGCGGATATGTTCCATTTGTATTCTTCAGGAATTTCTGCTCTGGTTTTCTGTTTTACTGTGTTCATTTTGCTTTCTCCATATGCTATAATATTCTGTCAGCAATTATAACAAAACCAAAAGCTTTTTTGAATAATGTTTGTGTAATGGATAAAACAGTTCTTTATAAAAAACTGGATATCGAAACGCCGGATGAGTTCAAGTACTATGAAAACCTGGCTGCTCTGCTCGAAGAGGATGATTTCATCGAAAAAAATCTTATAATCGACCTCATCAAAGAGGTCGACAGAGCGCAGCTTGCCGAGCACATGGATTCTTATTTTGAAGATTTCCTCAAAAATCTGCCCGACGACGAGAATGAGCTGTATCTGACGGTTGACAATATCGCAAGATCGATAAACGGTCTCATTGCTGAAGAGATGTCGGACGAAGAGATCGCTTCTCTTGCCGATGCCATTTCGGGTTTCCGCAAATGGTATGTGCATGATCTGAACGTTTTTGATAAGCTTTCGGGCGAGGAAAAAAACGTCAGGGATGCAAGGTTCGATATCATGGCTGCAAAATTCCTCGGGGATGACAGCGACTATGATTTCAGGACGGCATGCAGCTATGTTCCTGACGGTTACGATGTCCTGATAGGAAAATGATAAGGCGTGAGGATATTGAGAAAAGGGAATATGATATCCTGTCACCGCTCGCATCAAAGGCAGCCGAATCAAAGGGACGCATGTTCGAGGAGGAGCAGTGTGAATTCCGTACAGACTACCAGAGGGACAGAGACAGGATAATCCATTCGAAGGCATTCAGACGCCTGATCAACAAGACTCAGGTTTTTCTGGCTCCGGAGGATGATCATT
>MUZZ01000102.1:5190-5632 GCA_003266075.1 Methanosphaera sp. rholeuAM74 | reverse complement strand
CCTGGGATGAGTGGTCCAACAATATCCGAGATATATGGAGAAGACAACTTAGTAGCGGTACACTCAGTAATATCGGAAAGTGAAGTATTCACAACAATAAATAACCTAAGAAAGATCGGTGCACAAGATTTACTAGTACTACCTATAGAAAGAATACTTGAAAACAACCACTAAAAAAGGGGATTAAACTTAATATGAAATATATAAGATATATATCATCAAATAATGAGTATGTCGGGGTATTAGAAGATAATCTCATATACAGATTAAGTTATAACAACATATTCGAAGCAATCGAAGACGAAGAAAAAATAAAATCTGAGCTAAATCAATGTAAACAGGATTTACTAAGTGATGTAACTATTCTTCCACCAACAAACGCTTCAAAAGTCATATGTATAGGCTTAAACTATAAAGACCACGCAAAAGAATTAAAAATGGA
>MUZZ01000102.1:3164-5137 GCA_003266075.1 Methanosphaera sp. rholeuAM74 | reverse complement strand
GCTTTCAGCATAATAAATGATGTGACAGCAAGAGACCTCCAAGAACACGATGGACAATGGACAAGGGCAAAAAGTTTCGACACGTTCTGTCCAGTAGGACCAGTAATATCAACCAACATAGATTACAAAAACCTAGAAATAACAACCAAAGTAAACAACAAAATAAGACAAAACTCAAACACTAATAACATGATATTTTCTCCACCAGAACTAGTAAAATATATTTCAAACATCATGACATTAAAACAGGGTGATTTAATAGCAACAGGAACACCACCAGGAGTAGGACAACTAAATTGTGGAGACACAGTTACAATAACCATAGAAGAAATAGGAACATTAAAAAATACGGTAAGAGGGGAGTAAATAATCATGCAAACAATTGAGTACACATGTGATGTATTAGTCATAGGATCTGGAGGAGCAGGTTGTAAATCAGCAATAGTTGCAAGCAAACTAGACTGTGATGTAATAATCGTATCCAAGGGATTAACCTTCAAGTCAGGATGCACAATGTTAGCTGAGGGAGGATACAATGCATCTTTCGGATACGTCGATGAAGAAGATTCATTACAACTGCACATACAAGACACATTAAAGGGTGGAGCTTTTTTAAACGATTTGATGCTAGTACATAAACTAGTATACGATTCACCTCAAAGATTAATAGAATTAGAGTGTTACGGCTCATTATTTGACAGGCAAGAAGATGGAAGACTAAACCAAAGAGCATTCGGTGGACAATCATACAAGAGAACCTGTTTCAAGGGAGACCAAACCGGTCATGAAATGATGATAGGATTACAAGAAGAGGTAATAAGGGAAAACATCAAAACACATGATGAAATAATGATAACCAAACTACTCTACAATGATGAACACACAAAAATAGTTGGAGCAATGGGAATATCCCTAAAAGACAGTTCAATAATAATATACAACTCAAAAACCACGATTATAGCCACAGGTGGATGTGGATGGCTATATCCAGTAACATCAAACGCATCACAAAAGACGGGTGATGGGATAACAATAGCATACGATGCTGGTGCAGATGTGATGGACATGGAAATGGTTCAATTCCATCCGACGGGAATGTTGTCACCAAAGTCACGAAGAGGAGTACTCATTACAGAGGCAGTCCGTGGAGAAGGTGGACACCTAATTAACACTAATGGTGAACGCTTCATGATAAACTATGACCCAAGAGAAGAGTTGGCAACAAGGGACGTAGTTGCAAGGTCAATCTACACAGAGATACAGGAAGGTAGGGGAACACCAGATGGTGGAGTGTACTTATCAGTAGAACATTTACCAGAACAACAAGTGCAGACAAAACTCCAGACAATGGTACAACAATTCAAGGACGTTGGCGTTGATATAATTAATGAGCCAATGGAAGTAGCACCAACTGCTCATCACTTCATGGGTGGAATAAAAATCAATCCTAACTGTGAAACCAACATAGAAAATCTTTATGCGGCAGGTGAGTCAACTTCAGGAGTTCATGGGGCAAACAGGCTTGGAGGTAATGCATTAGCAGATACACAGGTCTTTGGTAAGGCTGCAGGAATAAGTAGTGCAAATAAGGCAAATCAATCACAACTAACCCCACCAAGTGTGGATGATGTAAACTCTGAAATAGAGCGTATAGGACAATTATGGTCTGAAGGTCAATATAAACCAGATAGTCTTAAAAAAGAGTTACAGGATATCATGTGGAAATATGTTGCCATAGTACGTGACGAAAAAGGACTTCTCAAGGCACAGGATGAACTAAATGTTTTAGAGTCTAAATCAGATAATATGAACGTGTCAGCACATAAAGAGTATAATGATGAGCTTAAGGTGGCACTTGAAGTAAAAAGCATGATTAATCTTGCACAGTTAATAGTTAAATCAGCACTGCTTAGGAAGGAAAGTAGGGGTGCACACTACCGAATGGATTATCCGGAATTAAATGATAAAGAATA
>MUZZ01000102.1:2238-3108 GCA_003266075.1 Methanosphaera sp. rholeuAM74 | reverse complement strand
TTGTTTTTATATTTTTTCTAATGCACTCATTGTGCTGAGTATTTTATGGTCTTCTTCAGGTTTTGCCTGTAATTGTAGACCTACAGGGATGTCATTTACCAGACCAGCATTCATACTGCTTGCTGGTATACCTGTGATGTTAGCTAATACGGTTAAAACATCATATGCGTACATATCCATTGTATCTAATTTTTCACCAATTTTATGTGGTAGTTTAGGAACTGTCGGTCCAGCTATAACATCAACGTTCTTGAGTAATTCGTTAAAGTCATTTCTTATAAGTGAACGTGCCTGCAGAGCTTTTTTGTAGTATTTTCCACTAAACTCTTTTTGGCTTATATATGAACCGATTTGTATCCTGCGGGCTACTTCTTGTCCACATACTTCTTCTATTCTTTCACCATATTTACGTCCATCATATTTCCTGGTTGCAGAGAAGAACTCCACATAGTTAATCAGGTAGTATGTTGGAAGACCTAGGTCTATATCACTAAAGTTCAGTTCTTTTATTTCTGCACCTAGTCCTGAGAGATTGTCGATTGATTTATCGATTTGTTTGTTAATCTTGTCGTCAGTTACTTCACTAAATTCCTCTACTATACCTACAGTAGTTTGGTCTAATGATTCTGTTGTGATGTCATCTACAAATGGTGTTGTTTTTCTTTCAANNATCCGGAATTAAATGATAAAGAATACCTAAAAAGTTTCATAATAAATAAGTCTAATGGTGTGTCCACAATCAAACGTGGATTATTTGATGATTAAATCACCATATATCTCTTCTTTTTAAAAAAAGTTGGAATATAATGTTATAAAACATTATACTGGATTTTTACTAGTTTTTCTTGTTTTTATATTTTTTCTAATGCA
>MUZZ01000102.1:0-2032 GCA_003266075.1 Methanosphaera sp. rholeuAM74 | reverse complement strand
CATATTTACGTCCATCATATTTTCTGGTTGCAGAGAAGAACTCCACATAGTTAATCAGGTAGTATGTTGGAAGACCTAGGTCTATATCACCAAAGTTCAGTTCCTTTATTTCTGCACCTAATCCTGAGAGATTGTCGATTGATTTATCGATTTGTTTGTTAATTTTGTCGTCAGTTACTTCACTAAATTCCTCTACTATACCTACGGTAGTTTGGTCTAATGATTCTGTTGTGATGTCATCGACAAATGGTGTTGTTTTTCTTTCAAATGTTGTAGGGTCATATGGGTCGTAACCTGATATCACGTCCATCATCAATGCTAAACCACTAGTATCATTTGCAAATGGTCCAATCTGATCTAAGCTCATTGCAAGGTCAAGAAGTCCCTGTCTTGAAACCATACCATATGTTGGTTTAAAACCCATTACTCCACAGTGTGATGCAGGATTTCTTATTGAACCACCAGTATCTGAACCTAATGTTATGTCACACATATTAGCAGCTATTGCTGCTGCTGATCCACCACTAGAACCTCCAGGTATATGTCCTAATGCATTAGGGTTGTTTGTTGGGCCATGTACGGATGTTTCTGTTGAACTTCCAGCTGCAAATTCATCCATATTGGTTAATCCAACTATTACTCCGTCTTCTTCCAGAATTTTCTTGATTACTGTAGCGTTGTAACTACCCATGTATTTTGTTAGTGTAGGAGATGCGGCTGAAACAATGTAGTCTTCAACATTAATATTACATTTAATACCTATTACTAATCCAGCTAGTTTTCCGACATCTTCTCCAGATTTTATTTTGTCATCAACATTTTTTGCAAGTTTTTGTGCTTTTTCAATGTCTGTCTGTACAAAAGCATTTATTTCTTCATTTTTTTCTTCTATTACTGCATACATTTGTTCTAAATTTTCACTTGCCGTTAATTCTTGTTGTTTAATAGCTTCAACTTTATCTATGACTTTCATTTATTCACCTAGTAAAAATTCCTATCTGTTATAATAGTTATATATGTTTAGTATTTCTGTTTTAATAGACTAATATAATTTATCATTAGTTTCATATTTTTTTCTTTTATAAGATGAAGACGTTTTATCTTTGTTTTACTTAGATTATTTATCTATGTCAATGTTTTTAATCATTAATTGATATTATACTAGTTATTTGGGTTATTTGGGTTATTTTTTAATAATTTTATTAGTTATTAACTGGTAATATAGTTAAATATGTGGTGGTATTGTCTGAATCAATCAATACTGGTATATATTAGATTTCAAAATAAATGAAGTAAAAAAAGTAGCTATATTTATATGTGTTAAAAATTATATATTATACTAATAACAAGTTTGTGCTATCAAATATTTTTATTAATAAATATTGATGATGGATACAAATAGTCTTATACTCACAAAGATAACTATTTTAACATTTGATGTTTTCATAATGTCAGGTGCAACTTGTTAGAATGTTTAAAATGGCTATTAACAAGCCGTAAGTAGAAACATTTAATAACAATGTTGATATTTATAAACATAAAAATTCATGGATTTTTAATTAAATAAAAATTCATCAGTAATATATATATTATTAAAAAAAAGGTGAACAAATGGATCTTATAGATAATTTAAAAGCAGCATTAAATGATGAAGAAGTAGAAAAAGTACCAGTTATAAGTGCAACAGCAGCAGCAATTGAAGATGCTTTCCCTGCAGCAAACGTATCCTGGCCTAAAGCACACCAAGATGTAGATGAAATGGTAAGATTAGGTGTATCATTACACGAACAAGCAGGTCTCGAATGTGCAAGGATTCCTTTCGACTTAACAGCAGAAGCAGAAGCATTTGGTTGTGAAGTAGATTTAGGAGACATGGAAAGTACTCCAACATTAAGAACACACGCACCATTTGATGATGTTGAAGATTTAGAAGTACCTGATGACTATGCAGAACAGGGTAGATTACCAATAATCGTTCAAGCAATCGAAAAAACTAAAGAAGAATATCCTGATGTACCTGTAGTTGTAGGTA
>MUZZ01000113.1:443-2355 GCA_003266075.1 Methanosphaera sp. rholeuAM74 | reverse complement strand
TTACAGAAGTGGAGACTATGCCATTAAGCTTCCAAATGGTGAAATAGACATCAAAGGAAGAATAGATAACCAGATAAAACTAAGGGGACTACGTATAGAAATTGGTGAAATAGAATCCAACATCAGCAGATATTCATCCGTAAAACAGGCAGTTGTTGTTATCAAAGAAATCAACAACAATGACTATTTATGTGCATATTACGTTGCCGATGAGACAATTGACAGTGATGACTTGAAAGAGTTTTTAAAAGATCGCCTTACCAGGTACATGGTTCCAACTGTATTCATGCAGTTAGACAAGATGCCTCAAACGCCAAACGGTAAAACGGACTTAAAGCAGTTGCCTGAACCTCATCTCAAATTGGAATTGATAATGCCTGAGACAGATACCGAAGAAAAATTGTATGAAATTGTTTCATCTCTAACAAATATTGATGAATTTGGTGTAACAGATGATTTATATGCTCTCGGATTTACTTCCCTGACATTAATGAAATTAAATTCCACAATCTATGAAGAAATTGGGGGTAACTTGGACATTTCCATATTATTCAATGAACCAACAATCAGAAACTTTGCAATTGAAATGGACAATTCGACTAAAAAAGAATCCGGTCTTGACGAGCTTATTGAATCTGCAAAAGACAGGGAATATTATCCTTTAACAGAAAACCAGTTGGGTGTTTATTATGAATGCGTGCAAAATCCTGACGTAGTTAAATATGTAATGCCCACAACCGTAAGATTCGAAGTGGATGTAGATGCAGCTAAGCTTAAAGATGCGGTTGTTCAAACAATTGAATCTCACCCATATCTTAAAACAAGGATTGTAACTATTGATGGAGAATTGATGCAGAAACGATGTGATGATGCAGAAATTGAGGACATTGAAATAGTTAAAGTTGAATCCATAAGCGATGAAGAGATCATTAAAAACGATGTTGCTCCAATCTCATTAGAGGACAGTCAATTATTCAAATTTAAAATATACGAAACACCCGATGAAGTTGTGCTCTTCTCCAACTTCCACCACATAATTACCGATGGAGTTTCACAGAATAATCTTTTCAGGGATATTGCAAATGTCTATGAAAACAGGGACCTCGAAGATGAGATAATAGACGGTTACACCTACAGCATTCTTGAAAAAGACATGGAAGGTAGCCAAAGATATCAGTCCGCAAAAGAATTCTTTGACGATAAGTTAACTCAAGGATTTGAATCAACAGTTTTAACTCCAAATCTCAATGGAAATCCTGAAGATGGTGAAATAAAATATTATACTGAAAGTATGGATTCACAGTTAATTAATGAGTTCTGTAATGATAATTCACTAAGTAAGAATACTTTATTTATTTCAAGTACAATATTGGGGTTAAATAAGTTCACATTCTCCGATAAGATACTGATGACAACCATATTCAACGGTAGGACTTCACCGAATTATTTCAATACCCAGGGATTCCTTGTCAAAACCATTCCATTTGTAATCAGTAATGAAGATAGACAATCTTCAATCAGAAATTTCATCAAATCCGTTGATCAAAGATGGAAAGACATCTTAAAGAATAGTATTTATCCATTCACTAAAATAGCTGAGAAATATCAGTTAAAACCGGAATTTTTCTATGCTTATCATGAATTTTTAGAATCCGATGAATTGAAAGTAAACAACAAATCCTACATTCCACAGGAATTGGCTGGTGCCGAACAGGTTGCAGTTGATTCTAAAATTACTTTATCCATTTTTGATAATGGAGATGAGTTTGAAATTGAATTGGCATATAATGATGAATTATATAGTGAAGATTACATTAAAACATTTATAAAATCCATCAAGGATATTTTATCTCAATTGACTGAAAATGATGTGGACACATATAGAGTCTGTGACGTAACACTAAAAGATGAT
>MUZZ01000113.1:0-401 GCA_003266075.1 Methanosphaera sp. rholeuAM74 | reverse complement strand
GTGGATGAAACTCCTGATAATATTGCATTGATTGCATCCGATGCCAGATTAACTTATGGTGAACTCAACAAAAAAGCTAATCGCATAGCCAATGCCCTTATAAACAGGGGAATTAAACCTAACAGCAATGTTCTTGTAATGATCCCGAGAAGCAGCAATCTTATTTCAACAATATTGGGTGTACTAAAAGCGGGTTGTGCATTCATACCTATAGATATAAACTATCCTAAAGGTAGAATTGAATATATTTTTGAAAACAGTAATGCAGATTATCTGATTGCAGACGGAAATGTTGAAAATTCAATTGATGTTCAAGAGTTGCTTGAAGAGGAAAATATTGAAAATCCTCATGTTGAAATCAGTCCTGATGATGTGGCCTATATGATTTATACTTCAGGATC
>MUZZ01000234.1 GCA_003266075.1 Methanosphaera sp. rholeuAM74 | reverse complement strand
TACTCTACCCATTAGACGAAGAATACTATGCAAACGTTGACCAACTCATAAACGGTAAAGTCACAATCAACGGTGAAGGAGTAGCAGAGGATACACGAGTCTTCTTAACACTTAACGGCACTGAAAACTACGAAACACAAACCGAAGAAGATGGTGAATTCGCATTAACATTCCACACACAACAAATAGGCAACGAAGTACCGATAAAAATCTCAACTGACTACGCAGATGACGTGGAAACCACAATAACAATAGTTGATAACATAGTACTTGACTTAGAAGCTGATGAAATAGGATTTGTAGGTGAAGAAGTAACACTGGTTGCAACAGTAACCGACAAGTTCGATGAAGCATTAGCAGGTGAAACTGTTGAATTCTACATTGAAGATGAAAAAATTGGTGAAGCACAAACCGATGATGAAGGTGTCGCAACCACAACATTCACTCCAACCGATGCACAGACAGGAGTTATAACAGTAACAGCCAAACTAAATAACACTAGTGATTATACAGAAATAACTGTTAGCAAAGTTGAAATAGTACTAGATGAACTAGACCCATACTACTATGCTAATAGGGATGAAAACATTACAGGTAAAGTACTAATCAACGACCAAACAGCACCAGCCGACACACTAGTAGTACTAACACTAGACGAGGATGAATCATTCAACGCATTAACAGATGAAAATGGAGCTTTCATAATTACATTCAATACTGAAACTACTGGTGAAGACTTAGCAATAACAGTGAGCACTGAAGGAGCTGAAATAGAAGGTGTTATTACAATAATCGACAATATAGTCATTGACTTCGTAGCTGATGAAACTGGGTTTGTCGGCGAAGAAGTAAGTATGCAAGCATCACTAACAGATGCCGATCAAAACCCATTAAGTGGTGTAAACGTTGAATTCTATCTTGGTGATGAATTACTCGGAGAAAGTGCCACAGACGCTGATGGATTAGTAATCTTCACATTCACACCAACAGAGCAACAGACAGGACAAGACCAAGTACTAACAGCAGTAGTGAATAATACCGAAGACTCAACCATAATAGATATAAACACAGCAGAAATAGTGCTCGACACATTAGAAGACCAATACTATGCAAACACAGACCAGACAATCACTGGTAAAATACTCATCAACCAAGAAGCCGCACCAGCAAATACAGTAGTTGTAATGACACTCGGTGATGATGAAGTATTCCAAGCAGTAACCGATGATGAGGGCAAATTCGAAATCACATTCAATACACAAACAACAGGAGAAGACATACCTATTGTAGTAAGTACTGAAGGAAGAGAAGTAGAAGACTCTATAACTATTGTGGATAACATAGTACTTGACCTAGTAGCCGATGAAACCGGATTTGTTGGCAAAGAAGCAAGCATACAGGCAACCCTAACAGACATCAATGGTAATCCATTAGAAGGTGTGACCATAGAATTCTTCCTCGGTGAAGAAAAACTCGGAGAAAACACCACAAACGCTAATGGAAATGCAAACTTCACATTCACGCCAACAACACAACAGACAGGACAAGACCAAGTAGTAACAGCAGTAGTGAATAATACCGAAGACTCAACCATGATGGACATAATCGAAGAGAAAATAGTACTCAACCCATTAGAAGACCAATACTATGCAAACACAGACCAGACAATCACGGGTAAAGTACTCATCAACGATAGAGTAGCACCAGCTGACATCGAAGTCATACTAACACTCGGTGACCAGACATATACAGGAGTAACCGATGAAAACGGCGAATTTGTCATAACATTCAACACACAAACAACAGGTGAAAACATAGCAATCACACTAAGTACCAGCTCAGCAGAAGTAGAAGACACAATAACAATAGTAGATAACATAGTAATAGACTTAGAAGCTCAGCAAACAGCAATTGTAGGTGAGGAAGTCACAATACAGGCAACAGTAACAGATAAATCTGGCAACACATTAGAAGGAGTAACCGTAGAGTTCTACCTAGGAGATGAAAAACTCGGAGAAAAAATCACAGACGCCAACGGTGTAGCAAGCCTCACATTCACACCAACAGATACACAAGCAGGACAAGGACAAACCCTGAAAGTAGTAGTAAACAGCACACAAGACACAAACACCATAGACATAAATAAATCCGACGTAGAACCAGAAATAAATCAAACAACAATAGCAGTAGCACCACTAGAAATAAGCATAGGAGAAGTATCCACCATAACAGCAACAATTACCAGCAACATGGATATAACAGGTGGACGAGTCTACTTCAAAGTCAA
>MUZZ01000191.1 GCA_003266075.1 Methanosphaera sp. rholeuAM74 | reverse complement strand
CGTGATGAAGAAATATCTTTGAATTAGTTAGAAAGCTATCTACTTAGTTATTCAATCGATGAAATACTGAAAGCTGATAACTCTAATTAGTCAATATTATACGCAGCATAGGTTATTTCCATGAGATATCTGTGTTAAATTATTTCTTATTATGTGAATCCTTGAGGGGTGAATGATGAAGAGATTAGATCTAAGAAAACATGATGATAGTAATGAACTAGGAGTATTAGATAGAGGTTACTCTAACGAGAGTAGTACGGGTAGTCGTATAGAAGAAAGCAAGAACAACATCTTAGAAATAATGCATGGTGATTTCAGGTCAGCGTTTACCAATCCAATTGTAATACTCCTATTACTAGGTATTATGATTCTACCTTCACTATATTCATTGGTAAACATATATGCTTGTTGGGATCCCTACGAACATACTGATAATGTTCAATTTGCCATAGCTAACGACGATCAGGGAGCAAAATACAAGAATTACACCATAAACGCTGGTAATGACTTGGTCGATTCGATGAAAAATAATACGGATTTTAACTGGACATTTGTCAGCTCGGATGAGCTACGACGTGGCGTTCATGATGGAACATATTATGCGGGTATAATAATACCCCCAAACTTCAGTGACTCGATTGTATCAATAACTACTGACAAGCCACATTCAGCAGAACTGGAATACGTCGTCAATGAGAAGGCAAACCCAGTAGCAGCCAAGCTGGGTGATGCAGCGTCAAAGGCCATATTTAATAAGCTTAACTCAGAGATAGTGTCATTTATTGATACTGCAGCATACGGTGAGCTTGTCAAACTGCAGGAAGGAATGGCTGAAGGCTCAGAAAAGCTTGGTGAAGGTGCAGACCTACTCGACGAGGGTGCTGACGAGGTAGCAAGTGGTGCCAGCCAACTAGAAAGTGGTGCACACCAACTGGAAAATGGTGCGGACGTCCTGGCAAGTGGTGCTAANNNNAAAATTAGGGATGCAATAGAAAACCTTACAGACACGTCAAGATTATCAAATGATATAGATGAGTTGAATAGAGATGTAGCTAAACTGGCAGATGATGCTAAACAATTGGATAACCAATCTAATACTGTATCACAGAACTCTGTTAACTTATCTGATGCCACACACGATTTAGCCGATAACGCTAGTAAACTAGCAGTAGGCTCAGCCAACATGGCAGATAAGACACAGGCTGTGTCAGCAAACTATGACAACCTCACAAAGCATATGTCACAGCTTAACGAGGCTATCAAGAACAACGAGAGTAAGTCAAAAATTAAGGAGATACTGGAAATAATTGATAGAGAGGTCAATAATACACGTAGTAACATTACCGAGTTGAACAATAAAACTCATCTATTGGCAACTGGTGCATCTGGTGTTGATAATGGTACTCACCAACTTGCTGCTGGTTCAAAGAGGCTATCTAATGGAGCATACCAACTATCAAATGGTGTGCAGGTACTCTCCAATGGTACTATAAAACTGGCTAATGGTGCAGAGCTACTAGGCTACTCATCCGCATCAGCATTACGTAACGCATCCGACTCACTGGGTGAAGTTGCCGATGAATTAGCTCCAGTCACAGATTTAGATGATGAAGAAGTCTCAGATTACTTCCTAGGTCCGGTTAAGCTTAAAAGAACAGAAGAGTTTCCAACAAACAGTTTCGGTTCACAAGTAGCACCATTCTACCTAGTACTGTCCATGTGGGTTGGAGCACTTATCAATACTGTGATATTGAAGACTGGTTCAAGTGTTGGTACTAAATACAGACCACAAGAGATATACATGGGTAAATTATTAATCTTCAACATCATGGCAGTATTACAGACTACCGTTACATTGATAGGTGCATATGTACTCGGAATTGACATACATAATCCATTGATGTTTGCATTCTCGTGCTACTTTGTGGCGATAATATTCATGGCGATAATATACTCCCTATCATCACTCTTTGGTGAAATAGGTAAGGGCATAGGAATACTGCTATTAGTGTTCCAGATATCCGGCTCTGGTGGTGTCTATCCGATTGAGATAATAAGTAAAATCTTCGGAGACTTATATCCATACCTGCCNNCTGCCATCATTCGCATACCTGTTAATCATGGGAGTTGCCGTTGTAATCATATCATTACTGCTTAAACAGAAGTGGGATAAGCGTACCAAGTACTTCAACGACAAACTCGAGGAGTCAGGACTTTTCAATTAACCTTTTTTTACCCCCCCAAATACCCCCCATAACATTTTTTCATAAAAAAAGAATAAATAAATAATATAAGTATAAGAATAGGAGAAAATAATATATGTTAGAAGAATATCTACCATTTCTTGGATTGCTGATCTTCGGTAACATCGAAAACCTCA
>MUZZ01000174.1 GCA_003266075.1 Methanosphaera sp. rholeuAM74 | reverse complement strand
ATTATATGTAAATTGAATTATTTTGGGGGGGTGAGGTGTGGTGAATAAATTGTCTACATCTGGTTTCCTATGATGAAGTTCATGATGTCTTCTGGTGTTGACCTGTTTACTATTGAAAGGTATGGGTCTGTTGATTTCTGTTTTATGACTAGTATGTCTGATACGTTGCCCTCGCTAATACTTATATCTTTTCCAAGTATCTTGAATCCATTGATTGTAGCCATTTTGAGCACATCTTTGGCTGTTATCTTATTCGTGTATGTTGCCCTTATGGCTTTTAGTGTGTACTCCATTTCCCTGAACATGTCAGGCTGGTTGAACATTACATTATCTGTTCCTAGTGCTACGTCTAATCCGTTTTCTGTGTATGCTGATAGTGGTGGTACTCCCACAGATAGCATTCCATTTGAGCGTGGACAGGCGACAATGAATGGACTGCTTTCTACCAGTAGTTCCAAGTCCTGAAGTACTGGGTGTGTCGTATGTACTAGTGTTGTGAATCCTGCTTTTAGTGCCAGTTCTATTTCTGTCTGATTTGTCTGTTGTAGTGATTGTTCTTGTAGTTGGTAGTATTCTGCAACATGTATTAGTGCTAGTTTGTCCTCTTCGTGGCATACTCTTGCTATTTCGATTATGTTTTCATAGTTTATGTCCTGTATTCCACTTAAGCCTATTCCGTCACAGTGTTGTAGTAGTTCTCGTGTTATGAGTCTTGCCTGTTCTGGTGTCAGGTCTTCGTCGTGGTATTTGCTGCTTCTTCCTAGTATGCAGGCATTTATTGGTAGGTCGTATGTTGCTTTTTTTAGTAGTTCTATTCCGTGTATGCCTCCTTCTCTGAAGTCTATGAATGTTGATATACCATTGTATAGCATTTCCTTTGCCGTCTGGTGCATCTGTGTTATTAGTTCTTCGTCTGTTGCTTCCCCGAGTTTTCTGTGTTTTAGTCCGTGTGGTGGCTCTACTATCTCCTGTATTGTCATACCGTCTGCTTGGTCTTTTATTATTGTGTCTGCTATGTGTGTGTGTGCGTTTATGAATGCTGGTGTTACGATACAGTCTGTTGCGTCTATTATTTCTCCTTCCTGATGGGTTGGTGATAGTTTTGTAATCATTCCTTCATCGTTTATTATGACGTTGGTCTTTTGTGGTTGTAGGTTGAATCCTACTAGTACTAATCCGTTTTTGATTGTTATCATAATTTCACGTTATTCAAATCTTTTCTAAAAAAGTAATGTTAAAAGAGGGGTTAGAGTGGTGGTCATGTTAATATTATATTCTTATATGATTTTATTCGAAGTATTCGTTGAGGGATTTCACGTTTATCTCGCCAGTTGATACTTCTTCTATTGCTTTTAGCACGGCATTAGCACCAGCTATTGTTGTGACATATGGTATTCCAAGTTCTATTGCGAGTCTTCTTATGGTGTATCCATCGTCTGCTGACTGTTTTCCTGATGGAGTGTTTATTACGAATGCTACTTCTCCGTTTATCATGGCATCCCTTATGTTTGGTGAACCCTCACTTACCTTACGTATAATTTTTATGTCCACGTCTGGTACTGCTTCGGCTGTTCCCCTTGTTGCCATGAGGTCGAATCCTAGTTGTTTGGCTTTACGTGCTATGTCACCTATTTTATCCTTGTCCATATCTCTTACGCTTAGGAATATCTTACCCTTTGTTGGCAGTCTCATATTGGCTGCTAGTTGTGCCTTGTAGTATGCTAGTCCAAAGTTTTTGTCTATTCCCATACTTTCTCCCGTGGATTTCATCTCTGGTCCGAGTACTGAGTCAGCATTCGGTATCTTGATGAATGGGAATACTGATTCCTTGACTGATACGTGGTCGATATCTGAGTAGTTTACCAGGTCAAAATCCTTGAGTTTTGCTCCTAGCATTATCTTGGTCGCTATCTTGGCAATTGGTATTCCTATGGATTTGCTTACGAAGGGTACTGTACGGCTTGCACGTGGGTTTGCCTCTATAATGTATAGTACTGGTTCTGGATCCATTTTTATAGCATATTGGATGTTTATAAGTCCTTTCACTCCCAACTCTAGTGCTAACTTGGAGGTGTACTCTTCTACCTTGTCGATGATGTCCTGTGGTACTGTCTGTGGTGGTATTACACATGCTGAATCTC
>MUZZ01000095.1 GCA_003266075.1 Methanosphaera sp. rholeuAM74 | reverse complement strand
ACATGACATCTTATGATTATGCAAACAATTCCATTATTAAACAAGATGATGTTCCTAAAAACAATTCAAGGGTTTCTTTTATTCTTAATAAGATGATTAACTTAATATCACAGGTTGACTATGATTACAACACGTCCAAGGGTAAAGTTATTGCAAACATATCCTATATTGATAACAAGTATGTGGATGAAGCTGTGGACTTGTTAGATGACTTCTATGATACTAAACCAGAGTTATGTACTGGAGATAAGTACACTCTAGTTGATTTGCCTGATTCATCTGCTGTGGGCATAGCAACTATTTGTAGCCTAACAGTTAACGGTATATTGACGAATGAAGGTATTCATGTTGAACCAAAGTATAGTGGAGTGCTTGAAATGCATAATAATCAACGCAGATTCATAGAGTTAATCTCATATACTGGTTCGTCAATGGATCCCCATGAGATTTTTATCAAGAAAAACATACATGATGTCAGATCAACAGTTGATGGTCATGGTAAAATATTGGCGGGAGTTCATATGATTCCCTATGTTGCAAGGGATGAATGTGTTGAAATATTTGATAGTCTAAGTCGACAGGGATTCAGGATTTTTGATGTAGGCAAACCCAATGAGTATTTATATAATGCTAAAATTGACAAGTATAACTTTGGTTATGTTACTACTGGTGGCTTGAATCCTATTGTAATGCTAAAGGAAAACGGTATCCCATTGGAAATTAAGTCCATTGAAAGTATTATGGATTATTCTTTATTTGATTAACGTCTGTTACTACTTGTACCAACTATTTCTAGGGTAGTTTATACCCATAATTAATTTTTTAACGTGTTTCTAAAATCTATTTCTTTAAATAATTGAAGTTATATGCCTACTACTATAAGTCCAGAACTAATTATGGGAATGCGTGTTATATAATTAGTATTGTCGGCTGAAATTGAATAAATCAGAAGATGTTTCAAAAAAAAATTAAGTTTTGGTGGAGATTAATTACTATTCAGTTAGGTTATTATTACGTCTAACCTATCCTGTTCTATAGCGTTTTTGATTTCACGTGAAATTCTACGACCCATACTCATAAACTCTCCAAACTGGACGTAGGAGTATGCAGATCCATTCATGAAGGTGTTTGTTCCACCATCAATTCGTGCACTCATTTCAAATATTACAAGTTCCCTATCATCATTACATAAACATTGTAAACAGAATGGTCCATTCATACCAGGTTTAACTAGTTTTTTAGCACTTTCGACGAGTTTGTCACCATTTTCAAATACCTGTGGAAGTAGGGATTCACGTATGACTACTGGATGGTTTCCACTAACAACATATGATGGGCTGAGGTTTGCTTCGATTTGGTCCTGAGCAGGAATCCTAACTATACCATCTATGTTAGTTTCATATCTGCTGTCCATACCAAGAACTTCAACTTCATCGTTTAATGCGGAGTAGAAGTAGTGGATACAGTAGTTA
>MUZZ01000261.1 GCA_003266075.1 Methanosphaera sp. rholeuAM74 | reverse complement strand
CCGGCATCATTGCAGGTCTCATCGGAGGAATAGAGCGTTATATTGTCGGTACATACTTCGGCGTCGGCTCATTTACCAGGATCGCCTGCAGCGTTTCCACATGCCTGGCAGGTTTTCTCTCGGCATTTCTGACGATATATATCTTTAAGAGGAAAAAACCTTCAGCGGTTTACGCCTTCTTTATGGGCGCAGCCATTGAAGTATTCCATATGTATGTCGTATTCGTAACTCACCGCAGTGATATGAGAATGGCGCTGCATGTTGTCAAAACCTGTGCGCTGCCTATGATAATCTTCAGCGGAATAGGGCTTGCACTGTCTTCGCTGGTCATTAGGTATACCGAAGGGGGCTTCCATAATATATTTAAAAGACGCCCGGTCGAAGAGGTGCCGGTATCTCAGAGATTCCAGTTTTGGCTTTTTGCCGTTACTGCTATCGTACTAAGTCTTAATTTCGGTCTTAATTACCATCTGCAGACCAATTCTGCTCTGCAGGGTGCAAAGGAAGATCTTTCCTCTGCTGCAATCGATATAACCGAATCATATCAGAATATAATGAGTCGTGACGGTCACGTCTCGTTTATGTCGAATCATGTAGGACAAAAAGGAAGCTTTTTTATCTATAACGAAAAAACCAATTCTGCCGCCGGTATTGCCAGCTACGGTACGAATAAAGATGAGCTGATCAGGCTGACAGATGAACACAACTCAGGCGAATTCTTTGAAACAGACGTATTCGGATCCGAAGGACTGTGCCTTGAGACTGCCATGTATGACGGATCAAAGCTGCTTGTCTGGCTTCCGAATACGGAGATATATGAATTAAGAGATATACAGAGCTATGAGACGCTGCTTTCGGATCTCCTGCTGTTTACTGTACTGTATATCCTGATAGCCATGCTGGTACAGACTATCGTTGTAAACAATCTGGATCTTATCAACAAATCACTCAATAAGATCACAGGCGGAGATCTTGATGAAACGGTAAGTGTTTATGAATCATCCGAATTCGCCTCTCTCTCGGATGACATCAATCAGACCGTTGTTGCGCTGAAGGGCTATATTGATGCTGCGGAAAAGCGTATTGAACAGGAACTCATGCTGGCTCATACGATACAGGATTCCGCACTGCCTAAGAATTTTGACTTTAACCATAAAGGATTTGAGTTATATGCAACAATGAATCCTGCCAAAGAGGTAGGCGGCGACTTCTATGATTTCTTCTTTACCGATACCGACAAACTGGCTCTGGTAATAGCAGATGTTTCCGGTAAGGGAATCCCTGCGGCGCTCTTTATGATGCGCAGCAAGACTGCGATAAGAAGTCTTGCCGAGACAGGTAATGATCCGGCTGAAGTGCTTGAAAGAGTAAATAACGAATTATGCAGAGGAAACGAAGCGGATATGTTCGTGACTGTATGGATAGGCATCATCGATCTTAAGAGCGGTGATATCACATGTGTAAATGCCGGACATGAATATCCGGTTATAAAACGTGCAGGCGGTGAATATGAGCTGTTTAAGGATAAGCACGGTCTGCCGCTCGGTGCAATGGAAAATATGAAGTATTCTGAATACACCATGCATCTCGATCCGGGTGACAGTATTTATCTCTATACAGACGGTGTGCCTGAGGCAATCAATATACAGGAAGAGCAGTATGGCACTGATCGCATGCTCCAGGCTCTTAATTCCTGCAGGGATATGCATCTTAAAGAGCTTCTTCCTGCCGTTAAGAAGGATATTGATGATTTTGCCGGAGAAGCGGATCAGTTCGACGATACTACTATGCTCAGCCTGAATTATTTCGGATAGCTGCTGCATAAAGTGATGAAGACAGAATGAGATTTTTATTTATGATATAAAGTAATAGTAGCATTTTGCGCTGTAATAGCGTATACTACTGCAAGTGGTGCAGTTATTGAAATAAATTTTAATGGCGCCGCACAAATATCGACATTAAAAAATATTATAATAAGGAGAAATCACTATGACAAAAGCAGAATTCGTAATCAGATATTCAGAAAAAACAGGGATGAGCAAGAAGGATGCAGCTAATGCAATCAACGCTTTCTTTGATGTAACTGCAGAAGCACTGCAGGCAGGCGACAAAGTCGTATTCCCCGGTACTTTCAAGGCTGAGGTTACAGAACGCAAGGCAAGAAAAGGCCGCAATCCTCTGACAGGTGAGGAGATCGAGATTGCTGCAAAGAAGAGCATCAAGGCAAAGTTCTCTGATAAACTGCTCGGTTGATCACTGCAAATCAATATGATAATAATAGACCCCTGTGTTCATTCACTCGGGTCATTTTTTTGAATTGCGATCCTGATGATTGTTCCGCGAATTTGATTCGTTGAGATAAATGATCTATATTGTTATAATTAAGCCATTCGGGGCCGGAAGTGTGTTGCGGAGGACGTACGGCGTCTGTTATTGGAAATTGCTTATATGCCGGTAATGTATGGAAGGAGATACTATGTCACCTATTGATATACTGAAAATCGTTGCAACCATGTTAGGCGGTCTTGCACTGTTTATGACAGGTATGGATTCGCTTAGTGATTCACTTACATCACTGACCGGCGGGACGCTGAAGCGGGTGATCGGAAACATTACCAGGAATCGTTTTATGGCTTTTATATTCGGCACGATAGTGACCGCCGTAGTACAGTCTTCATCTGCTATAACGGTTCTTTCTGTAGGTCTTGTTAATTCCGGACTGATTGAACTCGGCAAGGCTGTCGGACTTATAATCGGAGCCAATCTGGGAACCACGGCTACTGCATGGGTGTTATCACTGAATGCGATAGACGGAGAGTCATTGATAATGACTCTCATAAAACCAAGCACCTTTTCACCGTTTCTTGCGATAATCGGTGTTGTAATGAAAATGTTCTGTAAATCGGAAAAGAAACAATCTATCGGTTCTGTTCTGCTAGGCTTTTCCATTATGATGATAGGAATGAATCTCATGAGCCAGGCTGTTTCACCGCTAAGGGATGTTCCGGCTATCAGTAAAACACTCGTAAGCTTTACCAATCCGGTGCTGGGATTCCTGTTTGCATGTGCATTTGCTCTGCTTATTCAGAGTTCGGATGCTGTTATCGGTATAGTACAGGCCTTTGCGCTTTCTATGGGGATCACCTTCGGAATGGCCATTCCGCTGGTATGCGGCGCGCAGGTAGGTACATGTGTGACTGCTATGCTTTCTTCGCTTGGAACCTCCAACAACGGAAAGAGGACAGCTCTGATCAATCTTTACTACAATCTTCTCAAGACTATACCTTTTCTGGTGATATTTTATTCACTGAATAAGGTTATGGGTTTTTCTTTCCTCGAAAACAATGTCGGAGGAATAGGGATCCCGGTATTCCACACCTTTGTGAATCTGCTTGGATGTATCATATGGCTGCCTCTTTCTAATTTGCTCGTATCTCTTGCCATGCGTACTATACCGCTCAGCAGCAGAGAAAAACAGGAACAGGCAAATAC
>MUZZ01000098.1:946-2501 GCA_003266075.1 Methanosphaera sp. rholeuAM74 | reverse complement strand
TTGATAAAGATAGTATTCCTGTTTTTGGTGTGGATGCTCCTTTGGTTAGTATTGTTGTTGTGAATCGTGATGGTGTTGGTCATTTGCGTCGTTTGTTTGGTGCTTTGTCTTCTTCTGTTGTTGGTTTTTATCCTAATTTTGAGGTTGTTGTTGTGGATAATGCGTCTGTGGATGGTTCTCGTGAGTTTTTGGGTGGTGATTTTGGTTTTCGTGTTGTTGTGGTTGAGAATGATGTGAATGAGTCTTTTTCTTGTGCTAATAATCGTGGTGTTGGTGTTGCTTCTGGTGAGTTTGTGTTGTTTTTGAATAATGATGTTGAGCCTTTGGATGGGTTTTTGAATTTTATGATGGATACTATGTTGGGTGGTGATGGTGTTGGTGTTGTTGGTGCTCGTTTGTTTTATCCTGATTGTTCTGGTTCTCGTTTGAATGGTGGTAAGTCTTTTTCTGTTCAGCATGCTGGTATTGTGTTTAGGGAGTCTGATGGTTTTGTTAGGCCTTTTAATCGTGATAATGGTAGGGAGTATTATCAGTCTGATGTGGGTGTTGTTCGTCGTGTTGGTGCTGTGACTGGTGCTTGTATGTTGGTTTGTCGTGATGTGTTTTTGGGTGTTGGTGGTTTTGATGAGGAGTATGTTTATGGTTATGAGGATGTTGATTTGTGTTTGAGGTTGTATCGTGGTGGTTTTGTTAATTTTTATGATTCTCGTGCTGTTTTGTTTCATTATGAGTTTGGTACTCAGGAGTTGGATGGTGGTCGTGAGGTTAAGTTGCGTCGTTTGAGTAATCGTCGTGTTTTTGTGGGTAGGTGGAATTCTTGGTTGCGTGGTGAGTTGTTGCGTGATAAGTTGTCTGGTGGTTGTGTTTTTGGTGATGGTGCTTTGACTGTTGCTTTTGTTGTTACTGAGTGTGGTGATGGTGTTACTGCTGGTGATTATTTTACGGCTTTGACTTTGGCTAGGCAGTTTGAGGGTTTTGGTTGGGATGTTCGTTATTTGTCTCAGAGGTCTGGTGAGGGTCAGCGTAGTTGGTATTTTGTTGATGATGATGTTGATGTGTTGATTTCTTTGTTGGATCGTTATGATTTGCGTCGTGTTCGTTGTGGTAATGGTTTGTTGGTTAAGGTTGCGTGGGTGCGTAATTGGTTTGATCGTTGGGTGGATATGCCGTATTTTATGATGTATGATTTGGTTTTGGCTAGTAGTGTTCGTGGTTGTGAGTTTGTGTTTGAGCGTACTGGTCGTGAGGCTGTGTTGTTTCCGTTGGCTACTGATCCTGTGATGTTTAATGGTGATGTTGTTGTTCGGGATGAGTTTGTTTGTGATTATTGTTTTACTGGTAGTTATTGGGATGCTGATAGGGAGATTGTTGGTTGTTTGGCTCCTGGTGAGTTGGATTATAGTTTTAATTTGTATGGTGCTAATTGGGGGCGTGTTGGTGGTTTAGGTGAGTTTGAGTTTGGTTTTGTTGATTATTTGGATTTGCCTAGTGTTTATGCGTCTTGTTGTATTGTTTTGGATGATGCTAATCATGTGACTCGTGAGTTTGGTTCTGT
>MUZZ01000098.1:0-818 GCA_003266075.1 Methanosphaera sp. rholeuAM74 | reverse complement strand
TTGCAGTGGGGTGATTATTATCTTGCTGTGGGCTTGTTGAAGGAGTTTGTTCGTCGTGGTTTTGGCGTTCGTTTGCAGGTTTTGAGTGAGTGGAGTGGTAGTGGTGATGCTTTGGCTGATATGGTTTTGGTGTTGCGTGGTTTGAGTAGGTATGAGCCTAAGTTGGAGCATTTTAATGTTATGTGGAATATTTCTCATCCTGATTTGGTGGATTGTGAGGAGTATTCTTTGTATGATTATGTGTTTGTTGCTTCTAAGAAGTGGGCTGATGTTTTGGCTGGTCGTTTAAGTGTTCCTGTTGGTTGTATGTGGCAGTGTACTGATGTGGATGTTTTTTATCCTGAGTTTGATGAGTCTTATTGTCATGATTTGTTGTTTGTTGGTAATTCTCGTAAGGTTTATCGTAGGATTGTTCGTGATGTTTTGCCGACGGATTATGATTTTGCCGTGTATGGTGCCGATTGGGGTGGTTTGATTGATGATAAGTATATTAAGGGTGATTTTATTGGTCATGATGTTTTGAGGTTGGCTTATTCGTCTTGTCGTGTGTTGTTGAATGATCATTGGGATGATATGCGTGAGAAGGGTTTTGTTTCTAATCGTATTTTTGATGCTGTGGCTTGTGGTGCGTGTGTGATTTCTGATGATGTGGATGGTTTGGATGACTTGTTTCCTGGTCGTGTCTTGACTTATACTTCTCGTGATGACTTGCATTCTCTGATTGATGAGTATGTCCACCGTGATATGGAATATGATGTGTCAATGATAGAGGGTCACACTTTCAAGGATAGAGTAGACCAGATAATCGACATAATACC
>MUZZ01000119.1:852-10369 GCA_003266075.1 Methanosphaera sp. rholeuAM74 | reverse complement strand
AAGCAGGTTGAAATACTCGAAGAATTTGCCGAGGAAAGTGGGGAGGAAATATCCCACGTCAAACAAGGATTCTTTGACAAGGTGAAAGAATCATTAAACAAGTAATCTCATTTTATCTCATAACCCCCCATTTTATCTTTTAATTAAACTATTTTTTGGTGTTGATCATGATTATTACAGATGCTTTAATTGATTTAGAATTAGATGGCAGAGTCTATCGTAATCTAAGTTTGGATGATGTTGATGAATTATTGTCTTGTTATAAGGATAGTTTAGCAAAAAACCTGGAAGCGAAAAAAATGATTGAAATACCTCACTCGAATGCTTCATTTAGTCTTGATGTAAACAACAACAACTTCAAGTGCATGGTGTATAAAACAAGTGAAGGTCTTGATAAATGGATACTGCTCATGAAGGATGAAGTTGAAGGCTATGCCATGTACATGAATCCATCCACAAACAGAATAGAACTGGCATGGTATCATAGAACACTCCAAAAACCATTACCACCACAAGAAGAAAAAAGACACATAACAGTCTACATACCACCAAAACATCTAAAATAAAATATACAAGCAATGACAAATATTAAAACATAAAACACAAAAACAGGAGATATAAAACGTGGCATACGACGCAGAAATATTAGTAGTAGGATGTGGAAACGTACTCTTCAAAGACGACGGATTCGGACCAGCAACAATAAATGTAATAGAAGAACAAGAAAAAGACAGACCCCTACCAGAAAACGTGATGACAATAGACGCAGGAACAAGTGCACCACACTACATATTCTCACTACCAAACCCAATCTGGAAGAAAATCATAATACTGGACATAGCAGACTTCGGTGGAAGTCCAGGAGAAATAAAAAAACTCGAAAAATCAGACGTACCAGTAACAAAATACCAAGACCCACACTCAGTATCCGTAGCAGACCCACTGGAAGAACTAGGCGAAGTAGAAGTAGTTATAATAGCATGTCAACCAGAAAAAGTATCATCACCATTCGTCGAATACGGATTATCAGAAACAGTAGAAAAGGCAATACCAAAAGCAATAGACATGGTATACGAGGAAATACAGATATAACTCCACTCCAACACTTATTTTTATTATTAATCTATTTTATACTATTTTTTAGGAAGTCAATGATATTCAAGTGTATTATCCCATTATTTGAGTAGTTTACATAGTCAGTAGTGATTATGTATTTCGGATAATTGTCATCTATTTTTTCTAGTGAGTTGAACTCACGCTCTCTAGTCAGGGGATCGTTAATACTTTCAGAAACTTGTATGTAGAATGTTTTTCCTGGACGTTTACACACGAAATCAACTTCATAATTCTTAACTTTACCTATAGTAACATTATACCTTTTTTTAAGTAATTCTAGGAAAACAATGTTTTCTAACAAAAAACCCATGTCTCTTTCACTTTCATCATGGAATAAGTAGTAGAATCCTTGGTCTACAACATAATATTTTTCTAATGTTTGAAGGATTTTCTTACCCTTAATGTCTTCTCGTTTAACTTCGTATAATAGGTAGGCATCAACAGCATATCGTATATAATCAATCACAGTATTTGTAGATGGATTAACTTGTTTCTTTTTCTCTTTTTTTCTCTTTTTCAAGCGATGTTCTCTTTTAAGATACTTGGCGATAGAGTTAGCAGAGAATAGGTTACCAATGTTTGTAACCATGAACTCCATCAACCTCCGAAATAAATCAACACTACCAATACTGTTAATCTCTATAATATCTTTTAGCATGATTGAATCATATATGTCGGACAAATAATCTATTTTTTCATCATGACCAGCATATTTTCGAACTCCTGGGAATGAACCATAGTTTAGAAATTCGTTGAATATCTTCATCTCAGTAGTGCCATCTATTTCCATATTCTCATCGAAGCGATAATAGTCTAATAGTTCGTTGAAACTAAATGGATACATATGCATTCTCACATATCTTCCTGAGAGGACTGTTGAATTGATGCCACTAAGCATTTGCCCATATGAACCTGTTACATATATGTCAGCATCTAAGTCAACCCTGTATCCATTAATGCTTAATTCCCAATCATGTACTTTATGTATTTCGTCAAAGAATAGGTATAATTTTCCATCTAAACCTTCAATTTTCTCTTCTATTATCTTGTTTAAGCTTTCATTATCTTTTACGTTGTTGTATCTATTTGATTCGAAGGAAATATATATGATGTTGCTATCTGGAACACCTATTTTCTTTAATTCATTCATATACTCTTTTAAAAAGTGTGTTTTGCCAGAACGTCTTACACCAGTAATTATCTTCACGTCATCTGTGTCTTTGAGTTTATCGAGCTTTTCGTGATAATAATTTCTTCTAACCATGTGTTTCTTCTCCATTTGAACGGTATTAATGAAAACATATTAACTTTATATTATATTATATGGAATTTATATATATTAAAGTTTGTGCATTTGAAAATATAAATTTATGAAATTGGTGAGAAGTGTGTATTTATTTAAATAAAAATAAAAAATAGAATAGGATGACCACCTACTCAACGAGGGGGTTAATACTACTTATAATCCAAATTGGTGGTATATATGATAGTAATAGCGTTGTTGTAATCTATCCTTTCGGAGTTTCTGGTAGTAACGGTTTTGAGTAGTAGTCGGTTGTACTAAGCACTTCATTCAATGTTTCTTCCATGATGTGAATCCTCTTTCCATCGGATGGATGTGTTGAGAAGAAGTCGAACTCATTAGAATTGGCACTGCTGAACTTCTGCCAGAATGCTGGTACTAGTGTAATATCGTATCCTGCAAGGTGGGCTATTATCATTCCAAGCTTATCTGCCTCTAGTTCATGGTCTCTTCCCCATGGCTGTGTTAGGAAGTACTGTGATCCGACGTTTGCAATGTTCACTGCAGCTCTTGTCATGTTACCTGCTCCTCCTAATCCCAGCATATCCATTATAAAGCTACCCATCCATGCAAGTGTTGAAATATTGTTTTTTCGTTTATGTACACTCTGGGTGGTTCTGGAATGGTCGAGTAGTGCGTGTGATATCTCATGTGATAGTATGAACGCTATTTCCTCTTCTTTTTCTATTCTTTTAAGTATCTGTGAGTATACTATGATTTTTCCACCAGGATAGCAACATGCATTTTCGATGTTGCTGTGTACTAGGTGTACTTCCCAGTCGTAGTAGCCATCAACGTAGTCTCTTCGCCCAATCTTTGTTAAGTAGTCATTAACAGTATTTATCAGCTGGTTTGCTACTCCGAATAACTGTTTTCCTACGGCTGTGTCGTCAAGTAATTGGTATTTTTTTACTTCAGAGTAGTATACATTGTAGCTTTCGTTTAAAAATTCATCATCGTTCACTTTGTCATAATGTTTTTTGCCCGTAAATGGGTTTAATGGACTTCTATCATCCTTCATTTTCTTTACACCTTCTTTTCATGTTGTTATTGCTTCTTTAAAGAATTTTGGTATTAGTTTTCTGTACATACCATTTCTGAGTATGTTTTGTATGTTCTTATCCAGTATGTATGTCTCACAACGGTCGTTTTCTGCTCTCATCCCTCTTCCATATGCCTGCATTAGCGTCATTATGGTCTTATGGGCATACCATTCGGGATCTTGCTTCATTCGTTGGTTGACTTGTTTGTCGCCTAGGTAGGGGTATGGTACTTTGTATATTACCTGGAACTGACATTTCTCGTATGGCAGGTCTACTCCTTCACTCATTGAGGGGCTTACCAGTATGTATGGGTTTTTGCTTTTCTCGAATTCGTGTAGCACTTTTTCCCTGTTTTTGGGTGTGTGGGATAGTATTCGCTGCTCTTTTATATGGTCTGTTATGTACTTCTGGCATTTGTAGCTGTTTGTATGTATTAATCCCTTCTCGTTTGGGTGTCTGTCCATTATCTCCAGAAGTGCTGGTATAGTTTTTGGTGCCGTGTGCCATAATGCTCTCTTGGACATTGGTCCTACTAGTTTCATGTGTATTGGTCGGTACTGCTTCTTGAATGGACTTTCACTACTAATATAATGTACTTCTTCAGGGTTTATTCCCAGCCACTTGCAGAAGAGGTTCTTGTCGAGTATTGTTGCACTCATGAACAGTATCT
The DNA here is from genome assembly GCA_003266075.1 of Methanosphaera sp. rholeuAM74. Taxonomy (GTDB): domain Archaea; phylum Methanobacteriota; class Methanobacteria; order Methanobacteriales; family Methanobacteriaceae; genus Methanosphaera. The sequence goes on along the minus strand of MUZZ01000119.1, from coordinate 6,237 downwards.
TGTCAGCATACTGGAATAACGTGTTTTCTGCGTACTTGTCTACTCTTAGTGGCTTGAATGATACCATGTCCTCTTCGGGTGATACGATCCAGTCATGGGGGTTGGTTTTAATGTTTTTTGTTATTTCTCCGATTTTTCTCTTGGTATGGTTTATACGGTCTGCCTTCTGTTTTGTGAGTTGTTTGATGTTGATTTTATTGTATGATTCATGTATTGCTTCTAGAAATGCCACCCAGTCTTTGACGTCATCGTATTCTATCATTCTCTTGGGTATGCTTTGTTGTATGTCCTTTTGTATTTGTTTGTTGTATATGTTTAGTTCTAGTTTGTGCATTATCTTGTCTTCGATGTTGTGTGCTTCGTCGAGTATCATTATGTTTCTTTTCTGGAAGTGTTGTACGTAGTTTAGTTCTAGGTATGCGTAGTCATAGTTCAGTAGTGATACTGGTTCTTGTATGGCTATTGATTTCTGTTCCCAGTATGGGCAGTGTTCCTCTGATTTGAACGTGAATGGTGTTGTGTAATAGTTTTCTGGGTCCTCATCTGTGGTGTCTTTCTGTTTTGATGATGCCATCTTTATACCATATGGGCAGTTGAAGTTTTCATTGCTTCTTATCACTTGGCAAGTTCCCTGATTACATGTGTTTAATGATCCACTGTCTAGGCATAGGAAGTTGTTTCTACCTTTTACCTGTGCGTATCCGAATTCATCTGCGTATTGTCTTTGCAGTTGTTTTGTCATTGTGAGTATGTATGCTGGTTGTAGTATTTGTCCTAGTGTTGCTGCTATTGCTGATTTTCCTGTTCCTGTTCCAGCCTCCAGTATCACGTATCTTTTTCCACTTTCGAATGCGTTTAGTATCTCTGTTATTAGTTCCAGCTGATTTTCTCTTGCATGTGGGAATGGGAAGTTTTCTATTATTTCATCATCAATGTCTGGGTGTTGTCTTTGCAGTTCTTCTTTTTCCTCCAGTGATGGTCGATTTATTAGTGTGTGGTGTTCTTCAGTGTCTGTTTCACTTTTCGAGCATACACACTTGTTTTTTATCATTCCACATTTCTGGCAAAATATAGTGTTCATGCTATATGTTATGTTTTTTTTTATTTTTTTATTTTTTGTTTTTCTTCTAGTTTTTTTTAACCTTTTAAAAGTTTCTTTTAGCATAGTTATTTATACTTGTGTTGTTATACTAGTAGTATAGTAAAATAATAGGGAAAAAATAAAGTTTACTTTAAAAACAATGAATATGATTTATTTAAGTATATATAACTGATTGGGGGACATTTTATCTATGAATTTAGGAAAATTATATGGATTAGGGGTAGGACCAGGAGATCCAGAGCTGGTCACAATTAAGGCTGCAAGAATCATCAAGGAAACTGACATAATATTCGCACCACAATCACGTAATGGTAAGCCAAGTGTGGCACTTAAAATTGTTCAAGGCATCATCGACGAACGTGAGGATGAATGTGAAATACTTCAACCACTCTTTCCGATGACCGAGGATAAGGAGGAACTCGACCGTTCATGGGATAAAGCTACAGATATGCTCTATGAAAAGCTCTCTATGGGTTTGAATGCCGTCTTTGTGACACTCGGTGATCCAACGGTATTCAGCACATTTTCCTATGTTTCAAAGAGGTTGCAGAAGAAGGGAGTTGAGGTCGTACTAGTTCCNNGTCGTGCCACAGGTTGATGAGAGGTTGGCTAAGATAATGCCATACGTTGACACTATAGTAGCGATGAAGACATCAAGACATTTGGACCTACTGGAGGATTGTATTAACAACGATCCAAGAGAAAAAGAGATAGTTTCCGTACAGAACTGTACTATGGAGGATGAAAACATCGTCCATGGCTTTGTCGATAATAAAAAGTACTTCTCCACCAGTATCATTAAGTTTAAGAAGTAATAATGTTATTACTTTAACTATTTTTTTATTAGGTTGCTCCATTGGGGGTAGCGTTTTACGAAGTCCACTACTTCCTTAACTTGAAACCTGTAGAGTGTCGTTATTCCCCTGCCTAGTGCGTTCATGCGACGGTCACGTTGTGTTTTAAGATCTTTGGATATTCTTTTTAGGAGACTGTCATTGAATGTTGGGGGAAAAAGTATCTTATCCTTGGCATTGACGCCATTTGTTGTGTAGTAGGTTACATCGTTGAGTATGTCTGGTAAGAGGACTCCATCATAGAGTGACATTCTATATATCTCCTCGAAGTTTCTTGTGAAGTAGTGGAAGTCTACTTGGGGGTCGAATACTTCATCGTAGTGTTTTTGCATATCGTCTATTCGTTCATAATCCCAGTCAATCATGTTATTCTTTATCCCCCATTAATGTGTGTGTATAGTCTATCACATATTTTGTTCCAATTAAAATCATCATATACTTTTCTTCGTATAGTGTATGGGTCTTTTGTTATTTTATCCCAGTTATCTATCGTGTATTGTATGCAGTCTCTGACAGACTCGGTGGTGTGACTACATATATGTCCATAACCTGTTTTATCAAGTATGTCCCTGCATGATCCCACATCTGTTGATATTAGGTAGTTTCCATGGTATGAGGCTTCCAGTAGGGATAATCCGAAGCTTTCCCTATCGGATGTACAGCAGTATATACTTGACTTGGCATACTCGGTTGCTAGGAGTTTTTTGTCCTCAACGTATCCCTTGTATATTATCTTCTCCTTTAGCTCTGGGTATTGTCTGTAATACTCTTCTAGGTAGCCTTCCATGTCTTCTCCGATTTCGCCTATTAACACTACCTTCCAGTCTTTTAAATCAACTTTACTCAACGCATCAAATAGTATGTCACAACGTTTATAGAGCTTTTGTATGAATCCTACGTAGAGTATGGTTTTATTCTTATCTTCTAGTGGTGTGTCATCATCATTTACTCCGTTGGGTATGTATAGTAGTTTTTTGTTGTCGATGATGCTACTTTCACGTAGTGTGTCGTAGTTTCTTTTTGTTTCTGTACTTACTGTGTTTATTAATTTAAAGAGTATTTTCACTAGTAGCCTTCTTGCCGTTGCACCTATTCCACTTCTTTTAACCAGAAAGTCTACGTATTCATGGTGTGAATCTAGTTTAAGGTATATGTGTCCTCTTGGATTGTGTAGTTTGTATGTTAGGACGTAGTATGGTAATATGTTGTATCTGAGGTGGTAGAATTGGATTATGTCAATGTTGGAAGCGTTTTGTCTAATGTAGTTTATAACATCTTTTTTCTCGTTTCCTGTTTTTTCTAGGAAGTCTATCTTGAAGTTATCCTTTTTCATGAAGTCATCTAGGTAGGTGTAGTCGTCGTTGTCATATGTTGTAACGGTTGTTTCAAGCCTGTCTGATAGGGTGTAGGGTATCATTCCAACATCCTTTGCTAGTATGTAGTTGTATAGTCCTGGAAAGATACAGTTATACTTCTTCAACGTCCTATTCCTCTTTGTAGCAATAGATTTCGATTTGTCTTTTAATTGCGTGGGTCATCTGCTTTTCATTGGCTTCTATAGGCATCCTTAACATGTCAAGAAATTCAAATTCCATGTCGATTATCTCTTCTACCCTGTATAAAAACCATGATGTTTCTTCATCCTTCTCTTTTCTATTGAATAATGGGTATTCGAATCCTTCGGTGTTGTAACCGTTTTTACCACTATATTCTATTGTCATTTCATCGTCATCATGCAGTATTATGTCTACTTTCCTGATTCCCTTATTTTCCTTCATATCCTCAAATCTGTAGTGGTATTTCTCTAATTCTGTCATCTTATTTCACATCGCTAATGGTTATTTATATCTGTATTAAAGTATATAACTAATATATATATAATTTTTTAAATAATTTTTCTAGTATTTGTGTGTTTAGAATAAGTTTAGTACTATCGGTATATTACGAGCTTATTCGTGAATGTGTGGATAATCCACCACTACAATCCCAATCATTTACTAGAAAACAACCCTCTATCATTGGGGTAAAAAGAAATATGTGGAGTTTAAAGCGTTGTCTAATGTAGCGATAATATTACTTAACTGGAATGGTTATGAAGATACTATTGAGTGTCTTGAATCATTAACAGGTGTAAACTATGATGATTTCACGATTTATCTGGTAGACAATAACTCTAGTGATGACTCCGTTGAAAGAATCACAGAATACCTTGATAGAGATAAGTTCTATGAATACGATATACTGCCACGTCTTAACCTAGCTTCCTATCACAAAAAGACTAACATTAACATGGTATTAATATTGAACGACTCAAATAATGGCTTTGCAGGTGGAAACAATGTGGTATTAAAGTATATCATGGACAATGATGTATGTGACTACGTGTTACTATTAAACAATGACACAATAGTATCGGAGGACTTCATAACAGACTTGGAGGATGAATTCGTCGAAGAAGAGAAAACTGGCTTTGTAGGAATAACACACTACTACTATGACACGCACGAAATACAGACGATAGGCTCAGGATTGGTAGATACAAAGCATGGCGAGGCAACAGCGATACTGGAGGATACCGGGCTAGAACCGGATTTCATCACAGGCTCATGCATATTCACAACTAGAGACGTCCTACTTGATGTAGGATTAATCTATGAGGACTACTTCCTCTACTGGGAGGACGTTGACTGGTCAACAACTGCAAAGAATAAGGGATACAAACATAAAACATCATCCAAGGGATACGTATGCCACAAGGAGGGTGCATCAATAGAGTCCTTAAACAGGATATACTACCATACAAGAAACAGGATAGTCTACATGAAAAGGCACACAAAGACTAGTATATACTACCACTTCCTGGTATACATAATATTATATGTTATAAAGGAAATAACATTTAACCTAGGAAGGACGAGTCACAATAAAATTATGATAAAAGCATTAATACATGGGATAATGAAGGCATCCAAGACAAGACAACTAAAATGGGGGCAAAAACGATGAAGGATAGGAAACTTAAAATAGCGGTATTTCACAACCTGCCATCAGGCGGGGCAAAAAGGTCATTATACACATACATAAAATACCTCACATCANNAATATCACGATATACCCGGTCAAAAAGAGTTCCATAAGAGAGAGAATATACACAACACTAAGCTATGTCCCGGCAATAATAAAAAGAGTGTCAGTATCAAATGTAATGGAAACAGAAAAGACCATAGCCCAGCAATTAAACAAGTCAGACTATGACATAGTATACTGTGAACAGGACCAGTACACCATGACACCAGCAATACTAAAATACCTCACCAAGCCAGTAATATACTACTGCCAGCAGCCTATAAGGAAGGATAAAATCCTCGATGTGGTAAACGATAAAAAGGAGCGGGTAGGATTCTTTAACAACCCATTAATCAGGCCATT
>MUZZ01000119.1:295-837 GCA_003266075.1 Methanosphaera sp. rholeuAM74 | reverse complement strand
AACATACTTGCAAACTCCTACTTCAGCCATGAATCCATACTAAGACAGTACGCAAAGAATGCATACGTATCCTACATAGGAGTAGACACAGAAATGTTCGTGCCACTCAACTTCCAAAGAGACAACTACGTACTATCCGTGGGTACATGCATACCACCAAAGGGCTATGACTTTCTAATAAATTCAATAGCACACATAGACAAATCACAAAGACCGGAACTCGTAATAATAGGAAACAGTAGTGATGAGGGATGGGTAAACTATTTGAAGAATTTGGCCAATGAAAAGGATGTAGACTTGGACATACTCACAATGATAAGTGACGAGGAACTCATAAGATTATACAACAAGGCAAAGATGGTAGTCTACGCACCATACCTCGAACCATTCGGCTACGTACCATTAGAGGCAATGGCTTGTGGAACACCAGTAGTAGCAGTAAAAGAGGGTGGAATCAAGGAAACCGTGATACATAACAAGACAGGACTACTCACCCAGAGGGATGAAAAAGCATTTGCAAGGGCAATTACAACACTATCCTC
>MUZZ01000119.1:0-255 GCA_003266075.1 Methanosphaera sp. rholeuAM74 | reverse complement strand
GCTACCCCAACTACAACATAATACTAGCAGACAACAACTCCACCAACAACTCCATAGAAAAGATATCTGACTACGCAGAAGGAAAGATAAAGGTGCAAACACGCTACACCAACTACCATGAAAAGGAAGTTAAGCTCACCCTAGTTGATGAAGACCAATTAAACCACGAATATGATAACACAACAACTGCTGATGATAAGAAGCTACTACTAATACAAAACCATGAAAACTATGGATTTGCAAGGGGAAACAACA
>MUZZ01000137.1:723-1884 GCA_003266075.1 Methanosphaera sp. rholeuAM74 | reverse complement strand
TCGAATGTGGTTTCACTAGTTTCATCAGTCCATGAATGTCCAGAGTTTATCCAGTAATGTATTTCTTTGTCTGATTGGGAGTCTTCCACATTGTATGCAGCTACTAATCCCACATATTTTATTTTACTGTCTGAGTCGCCTGCAGCACTTACTGCGTGTACCTTGACATTAACTGTGTCTGCTTTAATGTAGTCTGCTATGTCATATGATAGAAGATAATCAGAGTATACTCTTGTAATGTTTTCATTTACTCTGTAGACTTCTCCATCCTTTGATGATGTGATGTTTAAAAGTCTGTTATTTTCTAGCTCTACTTCGTATGTTCCATCGTTGTCTCCATCTAATGAAACATTTACGTATGATGAGATTCTGTTGTTCGTGTTTTGTACGTATATCATTGTATGAAGTTTTGCTGATGTCACGTTTTTGATGTGTTGTGTTGTTTGACTTGAACTGCCTGTCTGTGTATTACTAGAGCCAGTTGTTTTTGCTTCTTTTTTTGTTATGTTGAATGATACTTCTTCTTGGTTATCTCCACTTGTTTGTTCATTATAAGGTGTTTTTTGAACAGCATTGCTGTATAGTCCACCGTTTACTACTCCTGAATCAGTTGTAGTTAGGTTTTCTGCACTTACTGCTGTACACATTATTATGCTCAGTGAGATAAAAAGTATCAAAATAATCTTTTTATTCATTTATTCACCAATTTTTGCTTTACTACAGGATTATAAGGTAAGTTTTTTTTATAATCCTTAGTTAATAGATTTATGTTTGGTTGTATAAATATTTAATATTAAAAATAGAAAAAGTATTACTTTTGGGGGTCATAACAAGAAAAAAGTATTAAAAAGGGGGGGAGAATGGTAATGCGAAAAAACACATTTACTCAACAGTTAAAATGCTAGTAGCCTCTAACTTTGAAGAACCACTATAAACTGCCTTAATTTCATGTTCTCCAGCTTTAATAGTTTTAGGTAAAGTATACGTGAAAGTGATTTCATTTCCATCTACTTTAGCATATAACTTGCCGTCAGCAGTTTTCACAGTTTTACCTGCAACTTTGAGGACAACTTTTCCATCATCAATATTATTTAATCTAACAGTAATAGAGATAGTTTCACCAGCACTAGCAGTCACTGAATCAACAGAAATGCTAGGACT
>MUZZ01000137.1:313-630 GCA_003266075.1 Methanosphaera sp. rholeuAM74 | reverse complement strand
ATTATTTTGCCATCATTGTCACGCATTATTTTACCGTTAATCTTAAAGTAGACTTTACCTCCATCAACTATATCTTCTGCTGTTATATTTGCACTAATGTTGACGCTTTCACCTTTTTTGATGGAAATTGGGTCTAGAACAACACTGGTTTCTTGTGGTTGTCTTTCATTAGTGGTTACAAGTATAGTACCGAATACTACGAGGTTGTCATTTAATGATTGTAGTGTTACTGTGTTAGTTCCTCCTTTTGCATTAGTTATGTCTGATGTTACAACACTTAATTTGCTCGCATTATTATAGTTATCTGCCATACATCC
>MUZZ01000137.1:0-177 GCA_003266075.1 Methanosphaera sp. rholeuAM74 | reverse complement strand
GTGATTGTGTTTGTCTGTCCTGCCTGGAAGAGTCCTGTTATGTTGAATACTACCATTCCACTAGGATAGTTGTATGTTCCGAATCCTTTAGTATCAGCATATGTTGCAATTATTGGTGCATCTTGGTCGTTTACTGTTAGTTTGAAGTTTAAGTATTTATCCCAGTTGTATCCTTGG
>MUZZ01000278.1:17067-21627 GCA_003266075.1 Methanosphaera sp. rholeuAM74 | reverse complement strand
CTCATTGCACTTATTAATGCTTTTTCTGCTTCTTGCTGTGCTTTCATGTATGCACTGTAATTATTTGCTAGAGGGTTAACAGTAATCTTGGAATGTTTTCCACCGATACCTCCACCCCATACATATTTTTCCACAAAGAACCTGCCTTTTTCAAATCCCGCATATCTTGTGAATTTCTTGTCTTTTATTGCTTCTATGATATCAGCATAGTGTTTTTCATAGAATTGATCTGATAATTCCATGTACATGAATTTGTTAGTATGTAATCCTTTGAAGACATCAGGCATGTTAAATGTGAGTTTATATTTATCTCGTATGGATTCCATCATTGTGATTTCTGCAAGTTTCTTATTATTTTCAGGATTGTTGGTTGCATTGTTTTGTGCTACACCATCAGTTAAAGTATCACTATCTTCTGTGCTTATTTCAGTTCCCTCACTTACTTCATCCGTCATGTACTATCACTACTCGTTGTTGTTATATTACTAGTATTATTTGCTGTGAACAATTCGGTAAGATGTTGTTTCTGTCCTTTACGGTCGTATCCACAGTATTGGCAGAATTCTGTTTCACATTCTTTACACTTGGTTGTTCCATCACCACTACTGTCACTTTCTAGTGTGCCTTCTTCATCACATATAGGGCATTCATTAAACCAATACTTTGTATAAGATTGTATGCTTGGTTTTCCTTTTAGGCAATGTTTACATGATGGTTGACCATTGGTTGTTAGTACTTGTGAACTATTGTATTTGTTACCTTCACTGTCCTGATATTCTGATACAGTGTTTTGTGTTCCACTAGTATTTGCAGGGTTAGCAATTACTACACCCATACGCCCTTCATAGTCTTGTATAGGTACTCCAAGTAATTCTTCTGCTGTGTATATTTCACCTGTTCCACTGGTTGCACTGATACTGCGTACTACTACTTGTGATACACTATTGGTGATATCATATCCATAATCATAATCATTTTCAAATCCCCGTTTTGGGCTGAAGATGTAAACATCTTGTTTCCATGTTTCAAGGTCACATATTTCAAATATTGGTATTCCATTAGGGTCTCCATAGAAGTCGATATTTACTCCATAGTCATATAGTAATGTGCAGAAGAATTCATATATTGTGTCACAATCGTAGATTCCTTTGGGTTTTCTTTTGAATGGGTTAAGTGTATCATCTTTTATTGTGGATGACCAGTTACTGGTTTGTTTTTCTGCTTCAAACATGTCACTGCTTTCTACTAGGTCTTTGTCTTTTTCTAGTAGTTCCTGGTTTTCTTTGGTGATGGCTGTGTTGTAGTCTTCTAGTTTTCGTAGTCCTACACTTGGTAATCCTATATCTGCTAGTACTTCAGTGATGATTTCATAGACTGTTTTGCTTCCATTGTATACTGCATATATTCCATTTGCCATAATTCTTTCCATGAAACCTTGACATTGGTACTTGTATGTACGATTTTTACTGTCAAAATCCTTTTTTAGTATTATTCCTCCGAAAGTGTTACAGTCTCCTTTTAGTAGTACTGCTACACGACCACATGTTAGGTCAATGTTTTCTGTTGTTTCGAATTCCATGGTTTGACTTCTGGGAAATGCTTCTGTTACTTCAAAATCTATGAATGCTATTTCAGTGTATGGTTCATAGTTTGCATTGTTCCAGAATTGTGGGCTACTGTTTTCTGCTCCTCCACGTCCACTTTCCACGAAACCTTCCACTATTTCTACTGTACTTCCGCTTCCACTTGCCCCGTTTAGTAGCATGTTTACTAGTTCTTGTGCTGTTGTTCCATATGCTAGTGGCATGAGAATATCCTGGTTGGCTGAGTATATTTCGGGTAATGTTTTTCCAAGGTATGGTGCTATGCTGCTTTGTGGACTGAAATTATCATCATGTGCTCTGGTGGCTTTCCATGTACGTACATCATATTTTGTCCAACCTTTTGTGTAGTAAATGATGGCTCCTTTTTTGGCATGGTAGAATCCTCTTTTGATACCGTTCATGAAATCTGCGAGTGTACCAATGCACATCCCCCCAGCAATCTGTATCATTACATCACATTGGTTACTGCTGCTTAGCATGGTTCTTTGTATCTTGTTAGGACCTACCCCATGGTTATGTACTTCATGTCCTGCTTGTTGTATTAGTGAACATACTTCTTTTAGTAGTGCGGAATCTGCACTTGATCCATGGATGTTATCTATTGCTACTCTAAATTTCATACATAAAAACTCTCAAATTATGATGTTTTGGATTCAGTAGTATCCTTATCTTCTTCACTAATTTTGGGTTGTCCTTCATATGGTACTGCACTTGTTTCTGTGCCCATTTTCTGATGACTTATGAATAATCTGAATTCTGGTCTGTCTGGTGCTTTTCTTTTTTCATCAGCATTCTTGTCTGTTTCCCAGTAAGGTTTGTAATTATTTGCATAATTTTTAACCTTGTTTTTTTCTTCATCTTTTTCTTTAGCCATTTATACTGTCTCCTCTGAATTGGATAATTTTATTAATGCTCGTCTTACTTCTTCATTACAATCACCATTTATTGTTAATCCGAAGTCTTGTTGTAACTGTTTAACTGCCTGTGTAGTATTGTAACAGTATTTTCCAGTTATGTTGATTCGTCCATAAATTCTTGTAAAAATAGGAAGGTACCCGTATCTTCGTAGGTATTTTTGTAGTGTTTCTACTTCTTTTTGTATACTTGCTTGACAGTATTGTGGTGGGGTGTCTTCTACACAGTCACATGTTTGATGACAATCAGGGATTTTCTGGATTTCTTGTGCTGTTGCTGAAAGGTGTTTATTGGATGTTGTGTTGATTTGAGTGTTTTGTGTAGGACTCCAGTATGTTTGTTCTATTTCATCCGGATTTTCATATTGTATTAAATCAAGATGTGTTTTAATAAGTGTGAATGTGATGTTACTGTACTGTATTTCTTTGATGATATATGTTCCGCTTTCGTATGCTTCTAGGTTGGTCTTGACTTTGCATGGTACTCCTCGTTGTGCCCAGTACTTTAATACTGCGTGTGGTGTACGGGGAATACTGTAAAATGTTTCATCACCTGTGTGGTCACTGGGTTGTTCTGGATCTCCAACATATTTTTCATCTATGCGACTGTATACATCGATTGGTAATGTTTCTCCAGTGAAGTTAGTCCATTGTATGTCTTTGTATCCGTAACTGTCTGCTGATACAAACATATCATTGGTTACTATTCCCAGGTCACTTTCTCCTTCTGCTTCATATTCTATTTTGAAGTCATGTCCATTAATGTAGAAATAGGGTTGCATTTTTTTTCTTAACCTCCAATTACTCATAAATTAATTTTTATGAGTGGTAAATAGGATTTCCCACTCTTCTGCCAGCACGTGTAGTTTCAAAATCCAATGCACGTATAATATCTTTGAGGAATTTATCCTTATCATCACCATTACTGATAGTAACATTTTCTATATGTACCGTGTTATTTACTGTGGGTGAGTTGTTACTTGTCTGTGAAACTGTTCCGGTTGGAATGTTCCGTGTGTCTACTGGTAATGAGGTAGTTGCTTTGGAAGTTATTGGCTGTTTTGTGAATGCTCCTACTACTCCAGTTGCTATTCCTTTAGCTGCTTTAGTCATTGGTGTTTCATAACTTGCAAGACTTTCATAGGTACCTTTCATTTCTGCTTTGGTTGTTCTCCAAATCAATCCGGGACTTCCTGTATCATAATTTTCGGGGAATGCATTGGCTACATCACTAGCTATTTGTCTAGCTTTTTCAACCATCTTATCTCCCCAGGAAGATAATGCTTCATATGCTCCTTTCATCTCAGATTCTGTAGCTGATTTAATTCCTTGTATACCACTACGATATTCAGAACTCATACGACTTGCAGTACTTCTCATCAATGATACTACACGACTACACCAACTAGTAATAATACTCATTGCCGATGCCATACTACTACTGACAATTCCTGGGAATGCTCCAAAGACACTACTCATAACTCCCTGTAATGACATGATACTTGCACCAAACATGTTAACCATACCAATAGCAACAGTAAGACTAGCACCAATCATAGTAATACTAGCTGTTATCATAGTAAAACCTGCACTCATTAAACCCACACTAGCTGCAGCTGCTACAAGTTGTGCACATACACCAGTCAATGCAGCAGCCAATGGAACAATACTTGCAGCCATAGCAGTAAAACCAGGAGTGCCAATAGCAAGGAAAGCCGTGACAGAAGTAGTGAGTCCAACAAATCCAGCAGCAAGTGCAGCAACACCAGCCACTAACTGTCCATTGATTGTAGCTGCTATCTGATTAAATCCATTTACAATTGCATTCACTACACTTACTACACCAGTGCTAAGTGCACTGATTACACTGGTTATTGCTGCGGCTACTGTTCCTACTACTCCACTTATAGCTCCTGCTACACTACTTACTACTCCACTAATTGCTCCACCTATACTACCAATAACTCCTGCTATACTACCGGATATAGTGGAGATAATTGAGATAATACTTGTTGCAATAGTAGCAATAACTGTAGTAATTC
>MUZZ01000278.1:2711-16983 GCA_003266075.1 Methanosphaera sp. rholeuAM74 | reverse complement strand
ATACTAGTTGCAATTGTAGTGATAATCATGGATATGTTACTACCGATACTGTTTATTACTCCTGTAATTCCACCGGTTACGATGTCAAATAATCCTTGAACAAGTGATAATATGCCAGTACTCATAGTGTTTATTACTGTTTCTACTATTGTTTGTACTGTTCCTGCGATACCACTCATCCCCTCAGATAAACCACTAAGATCTTGTCCTCCCTCTGGTGCTTGAACATCTAACCCTTCAGTTGATGCTCCACCGAATAGGCTTCCAAGTGCTTCACCTACTGGCCCAAGTACAGACATGGCAAGACCACCAATAATCTGAATACCACTAATCACATCATTTATAAAACCAGTTACACTACTAAAATCAAGATTATCTATAAAGTCAACTACAGGTTGAAGGAATGATGCAACCTTTTCTGCAAGTCCACCAATTGTGGATGCAAAGTCTTTTGCACTATCTCCTGCAGGCCCAAAGTCAAACTTGCTAAGAACATCATAAATTATATGTCCTACCTTGTATAATGCTTGACCTATACTGGTAAGTACTGGTCCTATCGCAGTCCATATAGCGGAACCTATCGTGTATAACATTTGGAAACGATTGATTACATCTTTAATAACTGCCATACCAATCATACCTAATATTGGTAATATGGCTCTTAATGCTTCTCCAAGTGCATTTATTGCTGGTTGTATTGCTGTCCATATATTGCTTAATGCATTCGATAGATCATTCCAGGCTGGTTCAAGGATACTCATTAGTTGACTTCCAATGTTACCTAATTCTTGCATGATTGTTTCGCCTAGTCCTCCTAGTGCATCTTGTAATGGAGTAAACCAGTCAATGCCTAACATTCCTAGAACATCCATTAATGTCCATAGTATTGTGATGACTGTTCCTACTACGGGGATGCATGCTAGGGCTCCTTTGGCTAATGTACCAAAAGCTACTTTACCACCTACACCTCCGAGTACTTTTCCTATAGTTCCCCCAAGTTTACTTAGTACTCCTCCTCCTTTGAATACAGAAGTTATACCAGATAGTATACCTTTTCCTGCATTTTTTCCACTACTAAGGAAGTTTTTACTTTTACCTAGTAATCCCCCACTTTTATTCTTCTTGGGTACTTTAATATCACTTGCGAAACTATTTTTGGTTCCTTTTCTTACTTTATCTTGTAATGATTTTCTTTCTCGACTTTTACTATCTAATCCGACTTTTTCTTTGAGTTTTTCTAATCTTCCTTTCTTCTGATTTTTCTGATTTTTTTGTGTTGTTTTACCGTTCTTCTTTTTCTGTTTTCCCAATTCTTTAGCACTATCAAGGCAGACATCATCACAACATTCCATATCATCACAGGAACTATCCATTCCTTTGTTACGGAATTTATCTATGATAGTACCTTTAATACCTTTCTCAGAAATACTGTCCCTTAATTTTTTAGCACCTGAGATGACACTTTTTATAGTATTGAACGCACCAGTACCTGCACCTTTAATAGTGCGGAAAGTATCCACAACTGTACCAAGTGCATCTGCTGCAGGTTGTACTGCACTGAATGCCATGAAAGCTCCCATCAAACCTTTAGCCCATGTGTTGGGAATCTTATTTCCCTGTTCATCTACATCAGTTAGAAAATCTGTTACAGTCTGTATTATTGGACGTAGTTTTGGAAGAATCTCTTTACCTAATGCTCCTCCAGCACTACTCATTGTCTTTTTCAGGCCAATGATATCTCCCTGGAATGAGTCCATATATTTGCTAGTTTCGGGGAGTACTGTTGATACTGCTTTGAAGTATCCTTCGACGTCATCTGCTTTTCCAGTCCATAATCCTGTTTTCATAAGGGCATCTTCACTAATTCCATACTGGTCAAGTGATGCAAATGCCCCATTCAAACCTTTAGTAAGATCATACATTGCACTCGTTGCTTCAGCTTCACTATATCCTAATGCCATTACAGCATCACTTACTTGAACATATGTATCAACATACTTTTGCATATCTTTACCAGTACTACTATGCCCTGCATTTAATGCGGGAATAAGGTTATTCATACGAGTCATTGATTTACTAGTCAATTTGTCAATGTAATCTGTATCTAGGTTTAAATTTTTAGAGGTAATTGCATTGATTTCTTTGGTCATTGCGTTTCCTATAGTGTTTTCATAGGAACTACCTAAGCCAAGATATGACATCATACCATTACCAGATAATCCACTGCTCATGTTTTGGAAATTGCTGCTTAGGTTGCTTCCACTTTTTCCTGCACTTTTACTTGCACGTGCCATCTTAGATAATTTATTTGCAGTTTGATCTGCACTTCTTCCAATGTTATCTATACTGGTGGAATCCATACTGTCTATTACTTGTTTTGTATTAGCTGCTTCATCCTCCATCTTCTGAAGACCAGCAACACCATTTTTGGTATTGACATTTACATCTTGACCATCTAAACCTTTGACTCCTTTGGTTGTGTTACCTATTTGACTGTCTAATCCTTTGAGGTTTCCTAGTGCTTGTTTGACATCTACTTCTACTTGTTGGTTGCCTAATGCTTTTTCAAGTTTGGCTATAGTTACAAGATGTTGTACAAGGTCGTTGAGTCCGCTTACATCTGCTTCTGCATTTACTTGTAGGTTATATGTGTATGATTGTCCTGCCATTTTTTATAAGTCCTCCATTTGATCTTGTACACTATGATAATATGATTGGTCACTATTTTCTTCAAATACTAGTAATCCATCTATTAACATGGATGATGGTAAATCTTCTTCTGTTATACTGGTATTGTTGGTTATTTCGATTGTAATATTTTCATGTACATTATTGCCTTCTATTCGGGGATATGTTTCTTTGTTGTAGAGATATATCCATCGGTTTCCTTTTGTTGTCCATGTCTTTGTAGGATATCTCATGGAATAGGGTAATGTTTCTATAGTTTCATTTGTATTTGTGTCATAAACGTGAATTTGTATTGTTCCGATTCCACGATAGTAAGCTTGGAATTTGAAGTATTCCTTGTTACATTGTGAAAGATCTACTTCTTTTATAATGGTTTGTCCTGCTTCTAATTGGCATGCATAATTACTGGTATTGGTGCATGATTCCCCTTCTATGATAGTGAATTCTCCAGTGTATCCTTCTGCTTGTTTGTGGAAATCTCCATTGTTTAGGTAGTTGAAGCAGTTATATGTGTAATAGTCTTTTATTGCTTCTTCTGGTACGGGTAATCCTCTTGGACAAATTGCTATTGCTTGTTCATAGTTTCCTTCAGGAAATACTATGATTACACTATCTCCTATTACTGGTATTCCGAGGCATTGTACTGCATCCATTATTCCTCCACCTGCTGTGGTTAGTTGTATGTCTGCGTTTCTGTGATGATTTGTTGTTCGTAGGATGTATCCCATTATGGGTGCAGGGTTTGTTGTTTGCATGGTTTTGGCAAAGTCTCCTGCACTGCTTATTAGTTGGCTGATATTTTCGTTAACCATCATCTTTACCTCAAAAAATATTTTTTTTTATGGTGTTATTGTGAACACGTTACCTTTAGTTGCTTTAATTTTATGTTCAAGTATCTTATTATGTAACACTGGAATTAATGCTTCCTGATAAAAAGTTAATTGTGGATAATTAAAAAAGAGTAATTTTATATCATAATTTGAGTACCAGAAAAGGAGTGTTAGATGAGAAAAAACTCCTTTCTTNNGCTTCACCAATTTTTTCTACATAGTCAAATCCTAATTTATCGAAGAATTTACGTGGTAGTTTGTTTCCTTTGCTGTCTTCGCATATGTCTACTGCTACTAAGTAGTTCATGCTTTTCTTTTCTCGTACTTGTCGTAGTTGGTATTGGTAGTATTCGTTACTGTTTAGGCTTCTGATGTATATTTTATATTGTTTGCCGTTGGGCATGGTGATTGGTATTGGTATCTTATAATCTGTTCCCATTCGTATGTATTCTTCTGTTTCGAGGAATTCTGTTATGTCGGGTAGGTCTTCTACTTCTTCGTTTTCTAGTAATTGTTGGGTGTTTTGTGGTCTTTCCTGTCTGGTGAGTTCTTGAGATTGTTTGTGTTTTTCTATTTCGTCACCATATTCTTCTAGGAATTTTCTGTGTTTTTCTTTGTTTGCTTCCTTGTTACCCCTTGTTGGTATATAAGGGTTAGGCTGTTTTTCGTGTTTTGTATTTGCTTCTCTGAATACTGGTTTCCTATTTTCTTCATTTGCTTCTAATTCTTTTACTTTTTTTTGATATTCTTCTTGGTTCATGGGTATCTTGTTCTCCATTTAATTTAGTGGGTTGTAATATTTATTTTTTCAAAAAACTAGTCGAGGTATGTTGAAAAAATAAATAATAAAAAAACATGTTTTTATAAAGTTATAATGGGGGGTCAGGGTATTAATTTATACTGTCAATTAATATTTCTTTCTTTTTTTTAGAGGAAGTACTCTTCATAAGATTCACTAACAAGATCAATACTATTCTCCATTAGCTCACCAGTACTATGAGACCATGAACGTTCATCAGGAATAGTACCATACCCATTAACCACAAAGGTACCATTAGGTTCAGTTACCATAAAAGTAACTACCCCACCATTTTTGTAAGATAATTGGGTGACTGCATCAATAATAGCATTTTCTTTATCTGTTTCGAATCTTGTATGCCTGGTGATACTGAAACTTGCCCCTGGGCTACGATTGTTAGTGGTTATATTTCCACTATCTGTTTGTACTGTATCTGCATCATGACTTATTGTTACTTCCACTTCTGTATTCCAATCTACTGGTACACCATCAATGATAAATGTTGCATCATAGAGTGTTTTTGTATTAGTTGCCAATTAGAATCCCTCCATATTTCTTATGATTCTATGCTGGATGATACTTCAACTGCATTACTTTCATCTATAATTTCCATGCTTACTCCAAGTTTAACTACATTGATAATTCCACGCATTTTAATACGAATTGGGATGTATATTTTCCATGGAGATAATATTTTTTCTTTACCAATTGTTACTTCAGTTATGAGCCTGTTACTGAGTTTACGTACTTCTTCACTCTTGGATTTGATTTGTGCTTTAAGAGCTTCTACTGGTACATTATCATTGGTTTGACCAATGGTACTTATAAGGTCATACTGTCTGAGGAGATAGGCTATTGTTCTTACGTGTGCTACATCAAATCCACATGGTTGAATACTGTTTTTGATACAGAATGTTCCATCGTTACGATTGTATGGTTTGACTACTTGTATACCTGCATTCATTAGTATTTCACCGGCATCACCTTTTCCGAAGAACATTTCTTGTCCTTCTGGTATTCCTGTTACTCCAGGTATTACCTTGTTGGTTAGACTGGTTCCTATTCCCTGTGTTGCCATGAAACCAGCAATGTGTGCTGCTGCTTCCATACGATTTACTGTTGCTCCATGAATTTCAAGTGGTTGACAATACCATCCTGCAGTACCAATATTAGTTTTATCAATACTGTTATAGTATTCTGCTTCACTTTTAACTCCTGGTACATCTACGAGGTTCGTGTTTATACCTGTTACACTACTGTTAGCATTTGAACCGGGTAATTTATTTAACCAGTTTATCCAGTAACATGGTTTTTGGATACTGAACACATTATTTTCATAATATGCAATCATATCATATACATCATTAATATTACCAGCAGATGAGAATGTTGTTCCTTTAAAACTTACATCATCTTTCTTTGGTATTGCATTTCTTATATCACTACTAATGAAGAATGCATCTATGTCTTCATCAGATAATTTGATTAATGCATTTTTAAGACTACTATATGATAGTTTTGTTGCATCTATTTCTGCTGCTGCAGTACTGTAATCCTTATTTGTTTCTACTGTTGTACTGATATTTGCTGCAGGTAATGTTCCATCTGTAATGTTTATTACTGTTAGGCGATTTACTCCTTCGCAGTCTTCTGTGTCTTCGTGGAAGAGGTAATGTGATGCTCTTGGTCCATCAAAATTGTACCAGGAGTTACTTTTGAGTACTACTCCATATTTATCATATACTTCTTCTACACTATTGAAACAGTATACATCCTTATTGATTGTAGGAAATGCTCCGATAAGTCCGAAGTTTCCTGCTTCTCCTGGTGTTGAAAGGTCTTTTACTGTTTCGTTTGTTATTTCTACTCTTGTGTTTATGTCACGGGTTGTCATTTATACGAAACGTCTCCTATTATTTGATTGATTATATTCTGTTGCATGAGTTTTAACTTTTATTGGAGGATATTCTTTTGTTTCTTCATTTTCTATTCTACTTTCTATTGTGAAGTATACTTCATAATCATCAGGGCCATAATCAAATGGTGCTTCTTCTAATTCTAGAGTTGTGAAGTCTATTGCTAATTCAAATATTCTTCCTTCTTCATCGAATAGTGGTGTACGTTGTGTTGTCTTTGTATGTGCCCAGAAAGGTTCTTTTTTCATATAATTCTTAAGTCGTAGGTATGTACTTCTTAGTTTTTCTATTGCATCAAAAGTGCTGCTGTTACTGGTGTGTATGATTACTTGTGTATGTGTTTCGAACCATTCACTTTCCTGGGATTTTTTGAGTAGTGTGTCCTGTCCTCTTATGACATATATTGTGTTTACTTCTTCAGCATCAGCATCTTCTATTTTCTCGTATCCGAGTATGACTCTGAAAGTGTTTAGGAGTTTGTCTCCTCCTTCTTGTTTTTCTTTAATCATCTTATATATTTCGATGTCTGTTCTGAAGTTTTCGTTTCCTTCATTTTCTGGTTTCATCCGAATCCCTCTCCAAATGCTTCAATTACATCAGTCATTACATTATCTATTTCTTGTTCTAGTAGGGTGCTACTTTCTTTCAGGTAGTACCTGGGTTTTGCTGGTCCTACACTTTTGGTTCTTATCCATCCTACACCAGGTATTTTAAATACTAGAAATGGTTTCTTTTTGGCATGTACTGGTCCTCTTCCTTCTTCCACATACTGGGCATAGAATAGGTTTGTACCAATACTTGCACGGTACCTGCTACGTCTTAGTATCTGAATACTCTTGTATAATGTTCCTGTGATAATGCTTCCTTTCTCTGAAAGTTTTGCTCTTTGCTTTAAAAAAGAGAAAACAGAAAGTGTACCTGATACTAGGTCAAGGTTTTGTTTTAATGCTTTCTGTGCCTGCCGGAACTGTTTACGGATAGCAGTACTTAATGGTTTGAATACTGGAGTGTTGGGTATTTTCAAATTTTTTAATCCTTTCAGGTCAGCCTTGACTGTTATGTCATGTGAATATTTTCCGGGCATAACACTTCTCCTATTACTTTAATGCTTACCTTATTATCATACTGTGGATGAGATTGTTTTTTATCATGGTTATTTAGAACTTTGAATTGATAGTTGAAGTAAGGTTTGATCATAGTATGTGCTTCGTCAATCAAAGTGGATTTTTGTTTGAATTTATATTTTTCAATTAGTATTCCTGCTGTCCACATGATACATGCATTATAACATATATCTGTACTTGGTACTTTTGTACGATTCAAGAATTGTGCAGCCATGCTCCTTGTTACATGGTATGTTTGTATGATTTCTGATTCACTGATATGTTTTCTGATGTTGATATCTTCATATTCATCTTTACCCTCTTCTTTTTCGGGAAATATTTTGAATTCATTATCTTCCATGTATGCATTGACTTTGCTTCTATTTTTTTTCGGTTTTGTAGTCCATGCAGGAAGATATAATAGTACATCTTCCACAATGGTGTTCAAAAGTCATCACCCCATATCGATAATTTGTTCTAGTTTACAAGGAATTTCACGTACTAATCGGTTATTACTGTTGACTAGTATGTCACGACTGTATTCTTCATATCCCCTTAGTTGGATGCGTATTTCATAGTTTCCAAATGGTACTTCTTCAAATACTGCATCTCCTTTCTTGTTTGTGGTGATATTTACTGTGCTTTTGTTTTCATAATTGGTTAATTGTACCTTTGCACCTTGTTGTCGTGTTTTTATGATTAATGTACGAGTATCAATATCTTTCTGTGAAGCTTTAGGTTGTATTTTTTCTAGTTTGATTTTTTGCTGATGATTATTGTTTTTTCCTTTTTTTATAATGATAGGAGAAGGAAGAAGATAATCCTTGTATCCTTCTTTCTGAACCAGTACTGTGTATGTGTCAGGTGGTACACTTGTGAAGTTTACTTCTCCTTTTTCATTAGTGTTTTGCTCGATTGTGTTGAATTTTCCTTCCAATGTTACTCTTGCATTGGCTAATAATCTATTAGTATCCATAGCTAGTTAGCCTCCCACTACTATGGTAATATCAGGGTGAATCATCACCATCTTGTTGTGCTACTTGTGTTGGAAGGTTTGTTACTTCAGCAGCAAGAACATCCTGTTCACGTTCAAGTAGTGTACCAAGGTCTACGAATGTTGATACTTTCCACATGAATGTGTCAAAGTCGTAATTGATTTCTGTGGTGAAATCTTCTCTTAATCCATTGGTTACACCGGATTTGAAGTTACCAAGTAGTACGTGTTGTTTGTATCCATTTCTTGGAAGGGCTAATTCCATACATGGTGTGATACTTGTACCATTTACTCTTAGTACTCCACCGTCAAGTAGTATCTGGTCTCCTCTTGCGGTTTCTCTGTGTCCTGCAAGTTTTCTTAGTTGACCATATGCTTCAGGTGAGACCAGGAATTCTTGTCCAGAATTACCCATCTGTGTGTAATACTGTGTTTCCATGTCAATTAATTGTTCTACTATGTTACCGGTGGCATCTTTATTCATTTTACTGAAGTCAAGTGGTATTTTATCTGTACCTGTCCCGTAGATACCACAGTAGTAACCTTGACCATACTCATAACTTTTACTGTCTTCTATGTTTTCTTTCATGAAAGTGTATTGTTGATCTAATTGTTTGAATAATCCATCATTAGCATGTAATCCATCGGTATCAGCTGCACTTGGGTCTCGGATACTGTATAATTCTAGCATTCCAAGGTTCCATTCTCTTTTACCACTTACTGCATTAATATATTCCTGAAGGAATCTTTGACCGGTAAGGTGATTTTTAAGATCTTCACGTGTGAAATCTGCAGTTTCTACATATGGTTCACTTACGAGTACTTTGTCTCTGTGGATGTGTTTGTCTCTTTTGACATCATCACGTACTCTTTGTTTACCATTTTGTACACTTGTAAGACTTTCAAGTGTTTCGTTTACACCATAGTAAGCTCTTTTTGTTCTTTTGGCTACTATTCTTTCATAGTTACATTTTTGGTGGAATACACTCTGGTATGTTCTTTCTGCTAGGAATGCTGTTGCTTCTGCTGCTGGTAGCATACCTGGTTTGACTATGCTACCGTTTTGTGTGTGGTAGAATGGGTCTCCTACGTTGCTGATGAATTCCATTTTACGGTCTTCACTTTTTGCTGTGTGTATTGCGTTGAGCATTTTGTCTTGTGGTAACCATTGGATGGTGGCATGTCTTTCTTTTTCTAGTTGGTCATATGTTGGTATGACTCCTGGCATGAATGCGCTGTCGGGTAATATGAATGTTGACATTATCTGTTTCCTCCTATTAGGTTTTCGTAGCTTCTTTCTGCTATGAATTTCATTGCTTCTTCTTCATATTGGTCTTGGTAGCCAGATGTTGTTGTTTGTCTGAATGGTTTGCTTGTTTTGGCTGTGTGTTTTGGTTCAGGTGGTTCAGGGTCATCCGGATCTTGTGGGTCTTGTGGGTCTTTTGGTGGTTCTGGGTCTNNTTTGTGGATCTTGTTGACCCATTTCTATCTCTGAAATTTTTAATTCTAATTTTTCTATATCTGCTCCAAGTTTTGCTATAGTTTCATTACTCTTGGTTTGTGATTCCAAGAGTTTTTCTATTAATTCATTTTGTCTTGGTATTGCTTTGTTGGCTTCTATCATGCTTTGCATGAATTCTTCACTATTTGCTCCAGCTCCGAACATGTCATTTGCTTGTGGTACTGGTGCTGTTGCCGTGTTTTTGGCTGTGAATAATTTTCTCCAGAAGCTTACTTCTGATTCTTGTTTATCTGTCATTTTATCATTATCCTTTTTTTGTTTGCGTGACTTAGCTGTATATTCTTTATAGTTCATTACTTCGAGTGGTAATCCATTTGCTGGGCTGTCTGTGAAACTTATTGTGCTGGGTTGCATTTCTTCTTTATTTTGTATGTTCTTGTAGGGTACGCGTCCCGTGTCTGAATCATACAATATTACGTTTTCTCCAAGTTCTGTTCTTAGGCTTACACCAGTTTTCACTTTTTCGGTTATCATTTCTTGTAATGATTTGTTGGTGATTGCTAGTACTTGAAGCCAACTACCAGCAGGAATTAGTGTGTCTTGAATGTATTCATCGGATTGGTTTATATAGTTTTCGTGGACTCTTACTCCGTCCAGGAATTTGTTGCCGTGTTCGATGTCGTAGTTCAAGTTTTTGGTATTGGTGAATATTAGTTTTACGTCTTTTCGGACTAGTGCTTCGTCTTCGAAGTCTGGTTTAGAATTAGCTAAGACACAACATTTTACGTATATTGTATCTTCAGTCATATTGGTGGTCACGCCTTTATTTTCTTGTTATTATTATTGTTGCCTCTACACAAACATACAAAGTGTTTCATTGGCCAAAAAAAGTGTTTGAGATTAATGTAATGAGTTAAGGACTATTTCCTCCCATTCCTCCATTATTGAAAGGTTCAGGTATAGCTATCTTAGCAAGATATAAACTACAACTACCACCTTTCTCCATGTAAAAATACACATTACTGTCTGAACCCGTACTTGTTTTATATTCTACTCCATTATGTTTTATTGTGTATGTTGTACCTGTTCTTTTTATCATAATTTTTTCATAATTATCTGCAGAATTCTGATTGTTAGTAGGATTAGGGAATAATGTACTATCATATGAAGTACTGAAATCAGCAGTTATACTATTTTTGCTCGTTGTGAATCCAAACGCACCATTGTTTATGAGGCAGTTTGTATTCATGAAAACATATATGGTGAAGTCTCCACTTAGTTCATGCTGGAAAATTGCTCCACCAGTCATATAACTAGCTTCTATAAAGCCATTGGAATTAAGATATCCTCCGTTCCACATATTTTGTGTGAATGATTGGTTTGTTCCCATGCCATATGAATGAAGAGAATCTAATGTTAATCTACTCTTAGCAGAATTACTAATATTGTACTTATCATTCAGACCACTCTGTGCTTCTATTTTGTAACGTCCATTTGTCATACTAGATGTGTCTAATGTGAGTGTACTGCTTCCATTAGTTACGTTACTTTCCAAGGTCATTGTTATGTACCTCCTGGGGTGTATGTGAATGTGTAAATGGCATCTCCAGAATCATACATCCATATAGCTTCCTCATTTAAAGTACCGTTGTATCTATATGTTGTAAAGAATANNACTACTGAACTTACATTGCCATGTAATAAATTATATAATTCTGATGATGTGAAATCATCCGATTCTAAATACCAGTTTATATATTGTGAACCCGATGATATGTATTCTGGATTCATTCTAATATCATATTCTTCAACTTTAGTCACTAACCATTCAATTGTTCCACTAGTTACAGGGTTACCCTGTTCATCAACGAGTGTTGCAGTAATGTCTACTTCATCATTCGTGTATCCTTCCATATTTTGTGGTAAAGAAATTGTCACATCATGTCTTTGTAGTGTTACTGGTATGGTCTTAGTTGATGAATTTATTGTATTTGTTCCATTGTATTGTATTTTGAGGTTATGGTTGTGTATGTTCCAATTCTGTGGTGAGTAATTGAAACTGAAAGTACCATCTTGTGCGGTTGTAACTGTTTGTAGTACAGTATCATCATAGTCTATTAATGATACGCTTTGTCCACTTAGGTTGTTGTTTCCTTGTTTTAGTGTTCCAGTTATCGTGGCTGTGTCTCCAAAGTACATGGTGAGACTATTATTGGTTGTGATTGTACTGTTTAACTTGTTTACTGTTATGTTAAGGTGATTACTGGTACTGTTATTATATTCTACTCCCGTATCATTGTATACTGCGTAAATGTCATGAGTGCCCGTGGTCTGTGGGATAAAGCTTATACTAGTGGATTGTCCGGTAACTGCATAGTTACTTTGTATTACCTGGTTTCCATCATATACTATGATAGTACCTCTTGAGAGGTTGGAGTTATTACGGTTTTCTTTAACTACTACGGTGAGTGTTACGCTATCACCATATGTGATATTGTTACTTCCCGTGATTGTTGTAGTAGTGGGTATTTTTAGTATTTCTAGTTCTCCCACACCTACACCTTGTAAGTAATTATCATTTTGCTGGTACTTTGCATTGACTGCATATGTGTGTCCAGGTACTAACTGTTCATTGAATGTAATGTTACTTGTTGAGGCTACTCCATGTTCATCAACATTTGCTGTTGCAGTTGCTTTGACATTATTTGTCAATTGTTCACCTCCATAAAAAAAATTTTTTAATAAAAATAAAATGTGAATAAGAATATTTTTTTATTCTTATTCTATTTCATAATCTACAGTACCTGCAGTGACAACATTATCATTTTCATCAGTAATGGTAGAGGATAATGTTACAGTATCTCCAATATTGGCTTTAAGACTGTCAACTACTACTGTTACACCTTTTCTGATAGTGATAACACCATTGGTACTCATTGTACTGCTTTGGTAGTTGTTGTTTTCTATGTATGCTGCAGTGAAGTTGATTGTACCTGTTGCATTGTTTGGTACTTCATATTGTATTGTTGCTTCTCCACTGGCATTTACTGTTGCAGCTACTGCTTCACCATTTCCAACAGTAATGTTCACTGTACCATTTGGTACTACTTGGTTGTTGCTATCTTTAACATTTACTGTAACGGGGATAGTGGAACCTTTGTTAGCTGATACATTTACTGGTGATAGGCTGGTTGGTGTTCTTACTATGAGTTGACCTGTTCCATCAGCACTGTCATAATCATCATTCTGAACATATACTACTTTGATTGTATGTCCTCCTAGTACTGCATTGTCTGCTACAGTGTATGGGAAGGATACTGTACCATTGCTTACGCTTCGTAATTCTCCATTCAATGTATTGTCTATGTATAATCTTGCTTTTCCTTTGTTGATTGGGTCTCCATCCTCATCTGTTACACTTGCAGTGATGGTGATGGAAGTGTCACGGTTTGCACTTATATCATTTACTACTACGTTAGTGGATTCACGTATTTTTATGCTTCCTGCTGCACTTTCACTTGCTGCATAGGTATTGGTTTCTATGAATATTGCTTTGATTGCAGTACCATCTGCTGTGTTACTAGGTATTTCATATTGTAGTGTTGCTACACCGTTTACTACGTTGACTGGTGTTCCTATATTGTTTCCTCCCATCTGGAATTGTACTGTTCCACTGTCAACATTTTGGTTGGTGTTGTATTGTACTTGTGCTGTGAATGTTGCTGTTTCACCAATACTTGCAAGTACGTTATTGATTGTGGTTACTGTTGCTATTCGTATTTCGAATGTGTTGTAACCCGTTGCGGTTTCGTGTGTATCGTTTTCTTGGAATACTCCGTATAATCTGTGGCTTCCAGCTGGTATTGTGGATGGTATTGTATAGTTGGTTCTTGCTTCTCCATCTGTTACGGTTGCTGTTGCTATTTCNNGTAAAACCTAATCTCACCCTCATGACTATCACCATAAGGATCTATAATCCTTGCTTCCAATTCTATAGTCTCCCCAGCATTACCACTTACTGGAGTAATCTCTACACTCAACTCATTAGTATCAAACTCCAATACATCACTACGGAATATTTCCACCAGAACCAGATTCATAAAATCTGCAAGATATTCAGCAGTTTTACTGATTCCCTCTTTCATGTTGTAATAGAAATATTCTGGACTAATTTGTCGGGTAATCTCATCCACATATTCCTCAGGATCCAGTGGTAATGTGATGTTTAAAAGTTTATTATTTCCTGCACGGAACTGGAACTGAATATCATTATTAGTTAAAGTTTTCAATTCACTGAAGTGTTTATTGAATATGATTTTATGTAGTGACATTAATGCTATAGTGTAAACATCGTTTTGGTCATCATATCTTATCTGATTCTTACAGGTATCATTATAGAATGATTCATTAAGGTATTTATTATGGTATGTTCCTATTTTGTTGAGTGTGATGATTGTTTTTTGTGTGGCTTTTTCTAGTG
>MUZZ01000278.1:0-2690 GCA_003266075.1 Methanosphaera sp. rholeuAM74 | reverse complement strand
CTTGTATGAATTCGTTGAAGTGTTTGTTTAGCACGTGTTTATCATGTGCTTCGAATGCGTATAGCATGTTGTCCTGGTATAGTCTTCCGTCTAAGTCTGTATGGTAGATATTTTTTGAGGGTATTGTTATTGTTTCTTGTTCTTCGTCTTTGAATGTGTAGTTTCTTACTCCTGTGGCTCTTGTTTGTGATTCGTTGAGTTTTAGTGTTATTTCGGTGAGTGAGCATTCGGCTATTCTTCGGTTTTGTCCGTCTGGTAGTTTTTGGTATATTCTGTGGTTGAGTGTGTTGTTGATGTATGTTCTTTGTTTGTATGTTGTGTGTATTTTTGTTGTGCCTTCTATTGTTGCTGTGAGTATTTCGTTTTTTCTTTGTATTTTGATCATCTTGTTTTTCACCTCCACTTATCTAGTTAATGGGTGGTTAATTTGCGTCAGATTTTTTTTGTAATTGTAAAAAGAGGTTATGTGCCTTTTTTTTGAAGTTTAACTAATTAGTCTTCAATCTAATTGTGGTGGTGATATGGGGATATGTGTTGACAGTCTTTTGGCAAATATTATCATATCCTCTAATAACTTATGGAACGATTATAGAAAAAAAATAGTATGGTACTTAATCATTCTTTAGAATGAATGTACCAATCGTCAGCAAGAATATCTGTCTGACTAGGACACCATGGAACCATGCAATTATCTGATGTCTGTAGTAAGATAATTGAATCCATATGGTGTTGAAGTGTAAAAAGTTCTTCATTATGGTCAGGATCTAATTGGAAGTTTCCTAAACTGACATCACATAATAGTTTCAGGGACATGCCTTTTCCATTCCAACCTTGGCGTGAGACTTCGAATCCCTGTTCAAGATTTACTAATGCTTCTCCAAAAGATAAGTGATTAAAGTGATACACTTCTTCTGGAGTAAAAATATTACTTGTCATAAATTATTCCTCCTCATTAGTATAATGGAACGAATATAAAAAAAATAGAAAAAACAAGAAGTAATATCTTATCTTTTTTAAGGTAAATCATACAAATATATTATAAAGTATTACACAACATACAAAAAAATATACTAATGAATACTAGAAACATCAGTAATAAAAAATACCTTTCCACTGAGGAAACTTCTGAAGCAACCATTCAGTATACTCATTAGGAGACATAAAATGATCATGTCTCCACATCCTATTGTATTTTAAATTATATGTAGACCATGGTTCTTGAGCAAGTAAATTCTGTGCTTCCTCAGAAAGAGAGTCGTTTCTACCAAGAGCATATGTGTAAAAATTAATAAGCTTATACAAATTAACCTCTTCAGGATGTTTCTTTAGATAATCAATAATCTCTCTTAAATAATCCCTATGTAATCGAATACTTTTTTCAGAATATCTTGAATGAAACTTTACCATAGTTACCCCTCTATAATAATATATTGATAATTAATTAATATATAACTTATGTTACAACAAACGTGAGTCTCTAACAGAGTATCCCCTCTCTTTATAATATGAATCAATTTTATATTTGTGACCCTTAGATAGCAATAATTCAGATTCATCAATATAATCTCTCTGACTCATTTGTAAGATAGGTGTGACTTTTGTTCCTTTTGGTACATAAATACGATATAAAACACTTTTATTTTCTTCATCATCAACAGCATATTTTTCTCCACTTTGTCTAAACAATCCTAAACTAATTGTATTTTTCCATTCACCTATATCTTTTAGTTCTTCTCCATCACTTGAATATATCTTTTTTTGTCCATGATACATAATCATATCTTCATCTAATTCTATTTGCATATTTTTTAAAACATTGAAATTTTCTTGAAATAAATTTTTTAACTCATTTACATTTCTTCCATATAATGGACTATTTTCATCATTTACTGCTTTTTCTATAGTATTCATAGAAAAATCATCCCTTTGCCAGGCATTGAAAGTACTGTAATATTCATCACGCGAATAAAAATCTAATGCATCTAATTCTTTTTCAGAATACTTATTTTTATCAATCAATCTTCCGTTTAGTAATCTCGAAATAACATTATAACTATGAGAATTACTTTTTTGAGATAAAGAATCTATATTTAACATATCCCTAGAAGATACAGTATGGTCTAACCATATTTTACCGTGTGCTATTTCTAAGTTAAAATCACTTTTTAGATATCCTTTTTGCAATAGTTTATCTCTTTGTGTTAATGCTCGATTTATATCTGTTATTCTCATACGATTGCGTTCTTTTTTTCCTATTTTTAATCTGTTTATTATCCAAGGTATGTCTTGTTTTGTTGCTAGTAATGTTGCATTATCCACTAATTTTATCCCTTTATGTGATAATAAATTTTTTAATTTTTCTGT
The DNA here is from genome assembly GCA_003266075.1 of Methanosphaera sp. rholeuAM74. GTDB lineage: Archaea > Methanobacteriota > Methanobacteria > Methanobacteriales > Methanobacteriaceae > Methanosphaera. The sequence continues at coordinate 326 of MUZZ01000278.1, read as the reverse complement.
TTTTTCTTTTAGTTCGTTAAATGCATCTGTTACTGAGTATTCTTCAGGTTTGTATAAATTTGAATCATCATTTGTGAATTCTAAAGTACATAAACAATTTGCAGTATTTGCTGGGCTTCCAGTCCAATCCCCTGGATAATCCATCATATCAATTTGTCCTGTTTTATCGTTTATAACTTCAAATTTTTTTTCTAGTGGTACTTTTTGTCCATTGGTAATTGTATGTCTTGTTTTAGGGTTAGGATGTTGTACCCAAACTTTATATTTTGGTTGATGTGGTGGATCTAATAGTCTTGCTTTCTGCCATAGCACTCTGTTTTGCCAGT
>MUZZ01000212.1:1997-7620 GCA_003266075.1 Methanosphaera sp. rholeuAM74 | reverse complement strand
TCTTTTAAAAGAAAAAAATATCAATTCAAAAAATATTTTATATGTCAGTACAGATGATTTGAAAAAAATAGCCAACTGTTCCATCTTAGATGCTGTTTCCGCATATTTAAGAATTTTCTTTAATTCAATTATCGAAACACAAAATGAACCAGTATTCCTTTTAATTGATGAGGCTCAATATGATCCTGACTGGTCATTGATAGGGAAAATTATTTTCGATAAGTCTAAAAAAATTTTCATGATTTATAGTGGATCATCAGCATTGGAATTATCTTATAATGCCGATTCAGCAAGACGATTATTAAGAATACCCATAACACCTTTAACCTATTCAGGATATTTGAAATTAAAATATAATTATTCCAATAAAGACATATCCAGCATGATTTATGAGTTAATCTATGATAACGAAACAGAAAATATTAAAAAAATAAATAATCAACTCATTAGTGCTTATACAACTATTGAAGGATATAATATTCATGAATGGGAAAAATATTTAAAATATGGTGGTTTTCCATCCTATATCCATCAAAAAGAAACCGAAATAATAAAAAAAATTACAGATACTGTAGATAAAATAGTTACCATAGATATGAGAAATATTGAAGGCATAAATAAAGATACTGAAGAACTTACATTTAATTTATTATATTTTTTTGCACTTCAAAACACAGGTGAAATATCAACAGAATCTTTAGCTAACAGCCTTAACTCCAATAAGAACACAATAAAAAAAATACTGGATATACTTAAAAGAACACAAATAATCAATACTGTTGATGCATTCACATCATCATCCAAAAGAGTGAGAAAAGCTAAAAAATATTATTTTGCAACATCAAGTATTAAACATATTCTATCCTCAAATATTGGTGTTGCCATTCTTGAAGACGAAAACGCATATTATGGGAAGTTACTTGAAAATTTTGTGGCTTCAAGTTTTTTTAATTTAGAAGAAACAATGGACATTCAACATAAAATATATTATGATGATAATAAGAAAGGTGCTAAAAATGTTGATTTCGTTATTCAAAGAGGCTTGGAAAAACCAATACCAGTAGAAGTCAGTTATGGTAAAAAAGATAAAAGTCAAATAAATGATGCTCTAAACAGATACAAATCATCACATGGCATTATCATCTCAAATAATACATCCGAAATTGTTCAAAAAGGAGATATTATTTATATCCCACCAGAAATATTTGCATTTATGTAGATATTTTCAATACATATGGGAATAATCTATTAGTATCATTGATTATTATTTCACCATCACCTTTTATTAGGAAATTTTCACCAAATACTGTATCATCACTAATTATTAACGTACCCTAATTGTTAATGGTTGAATTTAATGTGGAATTAGTAAATGAGATAGTGCCATAATTAGTTCTATATACATCATTTTCTATTGTTACATTATTAAAGTTATATTCACCATAGTACATTCTTATATATGATGCAATTTTATTAATGTCACTCATATAGTTCCCGTCATTAAACTTTATAAAAAAGTATTACTATCCTACACATCAAGTAATATTTCTTTTACCCCATTTTTTCCAGTAACTAGGTTTATTTACTACATCATAAAATTCTGTTTTAAATGTGTTTATCAATTTTTTTATAGTATCCGTATATTTTCTAGATGCTCGTCATTTTATGGTTCTCCATACCTGTTCTATGGGATTATATTTTGGTGAATATGGTGGTAAATATATTAAATCCATATTTAAAATGTTACATAGTTTTTTGAAAACTGTTGCATGATGAACTTTATAATTATCTAAGATAACTGCTATTGGTTTTTCATTAATCAGTGATTTTTGAAGGTCTTTATCATAGAAATAAGATAATAACATGATTTTTTTTGAATGTTTTCTAGTCTTGTTTTACTTTTAGTGTTGATAGTATATTTATTGTTTTTAACGTGTTTTATAACTGTTTGATTGTTTCATTAGTTTCTGATAGGTCTTCTAAGGTATTTAATAATTTTTCATAATTATCAGGTTCATTTACTGTTTTAATATGTTATTTAACAATAATTCTTCATTATATATTATTTGAGTTAATTTCCATTTTAATTCACTGTTATTTATATTTTTAATAACTATTTTAACCATGAATTTCATCATTTCAAATGTTTTAGTCTTTTCTAAGCATGATAGGAATGAATTACCATTAATTGCTTGTATTCCTACTCCTGATATCGATATTTTCTTTGATGGTGTTTTGATTGTATTTTTTTCTTCTCTTTTATGAAATGTTTTCTGACTATTATCACGATTTTGAAGGTAAGATTGATCTAAAAATACAATGATATATTCTTGAAAATTTAAATGTTTTACTTTTTTTTAAATTGAATATCTGCATCTTCTGGCATCTCAATATTAATTTCATAGGGTTTTGTATAAGAATAGCCTAATTTCTTCATTATACGTTCTATTTGCCTAATACTGTAATCAACATGGTAATTAACTAATATTAGGTCATGAACTTCTTTGGATGTTTTCAAATCCAATTCTTGTATGTTTTTATCTAATTCTTGAAATTGTGATTCTGTTAATTTTGATTTACCTTTAGAACCAGGTTTTCTTTTTAAACCATCCATACCACCCGTTTCCCATTGTCTTGCCCAGTTATAAACAGTTCCTTGACTGATATCATGTTTTTCAATAATTTCGGGAATAGGAACATCATACAATATATCTAAAATTACGTATAATTTATTTAAAACTTTAGTACTATTTTCTAATTTCTTTATTTCAGTTTTTATATCTGTATAAATACCATTATACTCTGTAATTAATTTTTGTTCTGACATATTAATATATATGTGATTAGGAAGTATTTATAATTTTCAATGTCTTTTACTATACAGACTCCTATTATATGGTGTTCTCCTTGCCACCACGTATTTTATGATTTATCTGGGGGATTGTCTTCTATCCAGTAATATTACAGAACTGCCTAATATAGAATTAAATGCAGTCTATGATGAATTAGCTGATTTGAGTGGGAATGGATTTGAAATACGTATCTAGTGAAAAGGCTTTGACTATAGATAAGATCAGGGAATATAGTAGAGGATAACACGTAGCATGAGCAAACTGTGAAAAACTTGGTTATATGCTTGGAATCGTCGAATCCCCTCAAAAGACAAACAGTTTGGATGAGAAATAGGGAATCCTATAATAGAAGTGATGATATCTTCTAGACAGCGTTGTTATCTGAATAAGACTTAAATGATGTTGAATTATAGTTTTCACACACTTTCATAAACTAAAAACTCGTTTTAACCNNAAAAACAAAAACTATATCAAACAATTATGGAAACTCCCCTTAAAGAGAATCAGATAAGTATATATACTTATCAAATGATATATATTATCTATACTATTGACTTCAATATATGATGGGAAGCATAGTAAATACATGGAATTGTTATGTTAGAATCTAAAAACAAGATTCTTTTAACATAACATTTAAGAAAAACTATTTTTAAATATTTTATTCACATTCTCATTAAACTATCAATTATAGTTGTTTAAATTTTTTTTATGAAAAATTAATATTTATTAACATGAAGAGTAATAATGTAGGTATATGAATGTCCTCCATTTTGTTTTGAAGATTAAATTTCCATGTACCTAATCATCAAAACAGTAACATTTACTTCAATGGAGGTGAAAACATGTTTCCCATCATAACACAGGTATTAGTAATTATATTACTATTACTTAAGACATTAAGAGAATTAATTCTCTTATACAGAACAATCAAAGATTGACCCCCATCCAGTTAATAATACGTAGTTAAATGGGGAGGATACAGATTATACTACTTTAAATAATAAAAACCATTTTAACACCCACTTATTTATACCTTTCTTAAGATAATACCCGTAATGTTCCTCTTTGAATCCACATCCATATATTATTTCACTTCTGATTTCAATAGGATATGCATAATCACATTTTCTTTTTACATAGCCAAAAAGCATCAGCACCCATTATCATATAATGAAACCCACAAATAACAGAATGAAAACAATCTTCAGAATAAAAACTGTAAAACACTACAGACAAAACAGGTAAAGCATTATATGTAGACGTAGTAGATAATGTTGCTAATACTACTTACACAATACCTGCTAAGATAAAACAATAACTTATTCATTTACTTGAACAGGATAAGTACAAAACCATTCAAAAAATTAAACAAGAATAGTTACACAACAAAAAATCTTAAAAGAAACCCTCCTCAAAAGCATTAACATGATAATAAACATAAAACAGGTCATCCTTAAATACATATTGATTAGAATATTCATTTTCTTCTATTATACCCAAAATTATGCACCTTTTCCATAAAACAGATAAAATATCCTATTTTTCTAGTGAAAATACCCAAAAACATGATTAAATATGAACATTAAAAATTCATCTAAACCATTTTTAAGAGCATACCCCGAAATAATACATTAATCATACCATTTTAAGAATTCTTCTCAAAGGATTTCCACACATAATTCTTTGAAACAATAATAACACTACCATCAGCATCAAACAAGGAAACTTCACCATATTTCAAATTTCAAAAGACAGAATCACCAATAAATCACATAACTAAAGCCATTCCAGAAGTGTACCCACACATAAAATCCAAGACAACAACAACCACACCAAAAGAATTAAATGTATCCGGGAAAAAACTTTTAATCTCATCATCCAATAATCCCACATCATCATTAAGGAAAAATACTTCCAAAAGAAGCTTCAAGTTCCACCAAATCATCAAATTTATCAGCATACCCCCATCTAACAATAAATATAATGGCAAATAATGGGAATCATCTGCCACAACAGTATCAGTAAAATGATTATACCAATCAACAAATACTTCAAATTTTGATAAACCGGTTATATCAACAACAACGAATATTCTAATCTGTCAGTATTCTATGACGATTCCACGTCTTTGTCGGGTGATATACACATGTTTTTGTTTGAAATGCCCACAAATATCATAGTAATCCTGTTCTAGTGATGCATAACCACGTTTTTCTTCATATCATAATGATTTGTATTAGTTATGAAATTTCAAATAGTTTCCTACAGGCAATTGAATAAGGATTTGACTATACAGTAGGAAACACTCTCTGTGATATATTTTTCATAAAATCTCCAGACATATCCTTTTAATTGATATCTCTAAGGAATCAAATCCCCCACACAATTTTCAATTTAAAAAAAATAAATCCTTATAACAGTAATTGGAGGTAGCACTTTTCACGAACAATTAATATTGGCTGACACTCCTAACCAAAATATATCTAATTATCTAATTTAATAAAATACTAATTGAATTGTCATCGATTTTCAGTAAAAGGAGGTAATATTATGGATGAAAAATATGCTGTTAAATTATTTGAAGAATATAAGATAAGGATTAAATGAGATTCTGAAAAAGAAGAGTAATATTATTCACTAATAGATGTTATTGCAGTTCTTACTGAAAGTAAACTGTCAAGAAAATATTGGTCTGATTTAAAAATCACAAATTCTCGAAAAAAAAACAATTTAGACCAACACCCTGTCAATAATAAAAAACAGTAATT
>MUZZ01000212.1:0-1899 GCA_003266075.1 Methanosphaera sp. rholeuAM74 | reverse complement strand
TTAACAATATCTTAAATAAAAACAGCTATTAAATCAGTAGATTAGGAGATAATAGTTATTATTAACTACCACTCTTACTAATGATTTTTCCCTTAAAAATATGCACAAACCGACTTCATACATATTCTATATAATACTATGATGTATGTTAGTATTTAAATATTATGTTAGTTCCAAACGTGTCGCTGCAAAGATGTGTGTTAAAAAGTTTTAATAATCCTCTTACGATTTTATAGATGTTCTTTATTCTTTCTCCGAATCCATGATAGAATATTTGTTCTATGAGGTTGCCTGTGCTACCCATATTTGAATCTTCAATGTATCATGTGATAGCCTGAGAATGCCTGTATCTTTTTACTTATGATTTCATTGATTAGGTGTGGAAACCCTTCTGCTTTATTATAGTAGGTTTTCAACTATGTTGAGAACATCTTCTCCTGATTTCACATTAGATACACATCCTGTTACAATTATTTCTAAAACCAAAGCTAGTATATGGGTGGGGGGGAGGAGGTAGTTAAAAAACAAAAACAACACCCACAACAGAACCATTACTTTATCAAAACCGACAAATAATTTTAAAACGCAGACAGAGGCTCTAATGTATAATAACTAAAATCTAAAAAAGTTTTAAAAATGGGGGTCAAGGGGGTGTAGAGCAGTTAAGTTCACTCTACTGTTAAAGTCGCATCAGCCTCCAACTTAGTAGCACCAGCCGTGTAAACAGCTTTAATAGTGTAATCACCTGCTTTATAGGTTTTCGGTACAGTGTAGGTGAACGTTGTCGTGTCGCCTGTTATTTTAGCGTATAACTTGCCATCAGCTGCTTTGACAGTCTTACCGTTTACTTTGAGGACGACTTTACCGTTATCGAGGTCTTTCGTTGTGACAGTTATAGTGACTTCACTTCCTGCTGTGGCTGCTACGTCTGCTACAGAGAATTCAGGTTCACTTGTTTCAGGTGTGGTGATTGTTGGGTTAACCGTGTTACTTGTTTTCTGTGGCAAGTCATCGGTTCCAGTAAATACTGCTGTTACTTCTGTATCTTCATTCCATGTTTTAGGTACGGTGTAGTCTAGGGTCGCAGTATTGTCTGTTACGTCTGCGTACACTATTCTACCTGTGTCTGCATCCCTCAGGATTTTACCGTTTACTTTGAAGTAGACTCGTCCCGTGTTCACTTCCATTTCGGTGTCATCGGTTATGAGGGTTATCTTTGCTGTTAGCTGTGTGGTTTCTCCTATTGTTGCTGTAATGTCTTCTAGTGTGAAGTTTAGTGTGCTTGCTTGTATCATTGATGTTTGTCTGGTTTGTGAGATTGTTGGCTGAACTGTCAGTATCATGTTATCTTCTGTTGGTGTGATTGTGAATTCTAGTGTATCGGTTATATTTACTAGTTCTTCGTTTATGTATATTTGGAATTTGTTTTGTTCTAGTATGTCTGGGTCGTAGAATGATGTGTTTAGTATGTTGTATGTTCCTGTAATGGTGATGGGTTCTCCAGTAAATATTTTGTTTGGTATGTTTAGAGTTAGTTCATCGTTTATTGTGTCGTTGTTGTAGATGTTGTTTTCAACTGTTATTTCACTTTCTTTAACTCCACTTCCGCCACTACTACTTGTTTCTATGACTATTGTGTCTAGTGAAGATTTACAATCCTGGAATGTATTATTGGTTATGGTTATGTTGTTTTGTCTTAAGCTATGTGAATATGCGTAGGAGTATATTGAGCTTGCAACGTTGGATGCGTAACTGTTTGTGAATGTATTGTTTTGTATTATTATGTTTGCTCTTGAATAAATATCTGCTCCACTACCACCTATGTTTCCTTCGAGATTGTCCCCATATAACCATTGTCCTATGGTTGGTATTGTTCTACCCGTTGGGCTTGTTGCGGTG
>MUZZ01000147.1:2026-2828 GCA_003266075.1 Methanosphaera sp. rholeuAM74 | reverse complement strand
ATTTTAATTAGTTCTCAAAAAGTGTTATTTAATAAGAATTATTGTTCACAAAATAGGAAATACGAATGTTGTCACTACACAAAATGCGAACAAAAAATTCTAAAAATGAGCACAAAAAAAAGAACGAAAAAAAAGTGAAATTAAGGAAAATACTAAACAACAGTTGAAGATCCACCACCCACTGGTGAAACCCCATAATCAAAATTCCTATCATACAATGAAGCAGCAAACATCACCACAGCACATGAACCAATATTATGAACCAAAGCACCAGTAATAGGGTCAAGAACACCCATCACCGAAAGCACAATAGCAACAGCATTAATAATCATGGAAATCGTTATACTCAGATGAATCGTAAACAAAGTTGAATTAGATAACTTCTTAAGATAAATAAGCTTATCAATATCATCACCAAGCAGGGCAATATCGGCAGCTTCAATTGCAACATCACTACCAATAGAACCCATAACAACCCCCACATCAGAGTTTTTGAATGCTAAAGCATCATTAATACCATCACCAACCATACAAGTCTTATCACCATTTCTCTTAAGATTTTTCACTTCTTCAACCTTATCTTCAGGTAACAAGTCTGAATATACATTAGTAATTCCAACCTTACTGGCAAAATATGTGGCTGCACTCTTATTATCTCCAGTTAACAAGTATACATTAGTATCGAGATTGTTAGTTAACTCTTCTACCACATACTTTGAATTTTCTCTCAAAATATCGCTTAATGCTACGATACCTATGATTTCATCGTTTAATGCTATTATTATTGTTGCTTTTCCCTCAC
>MUZZ01000147.1:957-1996 GCA_003266075.1 Methanosphaera sp. rholeuAM74 | reverse complement strand
GTATTTCCAAATTCTTATTTTCAACGTAGTTTATAACAGCCTTTGCGAGTGGATGCTCACTTCTTATCTCACTTGTAGCAAGTAGTTTTAGTAATCTTTCTTCATTGATTTCATCATTTAGTGTTATAACATCACTTACTTCGAGTTTTCCATAGGTTAATGTTCCCGTCTTATCGAATGTTATTGATTTAACGCTTCCCATATCCTCTAAGGCTTTACCTGATTTTATGAGTACTCCATGCTTTGTTGCCTGACCGATTGCNNGGTGTTGCAAGTATCAGTGCACATGGACAGAATACTACTAGTATTGTTACTGCACGTACAAGTTCTCCTGTTATGAAGTATGTTGCTATTGCTATTGCTAGTGCTATTGGTACTAGCCATGTTGCCCATTTATCTGCAATCCTCTGTGTTGGTGCTTGTTTCTGGTCGGCTTCGATTATTAATCTTATGAGCTTTTCTAGTGATGAATCCTTACTTATCTTTGTTGTCTTAATATCTACTGATCCATATAGGTTGTAGGTTCCTGAGTAGACCTCATCATCTACTGTCTTATCTAGTGGTAGTGATTCTCCTGTCATTATGGACTGGTCTACTGATGTGTCTCCTTTGATTATTACTCCATCTACTGGTATTACNNTTATTTTTTCTTCTTCTATTATTCTTGCCTTTTGTGGTTTTAGTTTTATGAGGTCTTGTAGTCCTTGTTTAGATTTTTCTACAGTGTAGTCCTCTAGCAGTGCTCCTAGTGCCATTATGAAGGTTACTTCTCCTGCTGCGAATATTTCTCCTATGTATATTGATGCGAACATTGCTATGCAGATTAGTAGTGCTGATGACACCCATCGTTGATATATTAGTCTTGTCAGTGCTAGATATAGTAGTGGTATTCCACTTATGATTATTGTCATCCATGCGGGATCTAATCCGTATGGTAGTGGTGTTTGTGTGATTATGAATGCTAGGCTTATTGCTAGAAAGATTCCACTTATTATAGTCATTTTTAGACCTTCTAGTGTGGCCATTATTTTTTCTATAC
>MUZZ01000147.1:0-899 GCA_003266075.1 Methanosphaera sp. rholeuAM74 | reverse complement strand
AAAAAAAGAATAAATCATAAACCAGTATACTTACGAGTAAAATCAACCTTCTTCTGATTCTTACAATTAACAAAATAAGTCCACTCTACCACATCACCATCCTGAAGCTCAAAAGCATCCACAATCACACTAGGAACCTCAACAAACATAGGCTTATTTCTATCATTACCCTCACGACGAACCTTCTTCTTAATAGTTAACTCAACCATAACAAAACACCTCACAATCTACTAAGCTCCTCATCAATCTCACGTATAGAAGCCAACTTCTTATCAATAACAGATTCAATATCAGCGATATCCTTCTTCAAATCATCAATCTCACGCTCAAGAATGAACTTCTGAATCTCAAGCTTACCATCAGCAGTCTCAGACCACCTCTTAGCACTCTCAATAAACTCATCCTTGGTCATATCCATCTCATCTAATAAATCCTCTTGATCATTAGCAAAATTCAGAAAAATATTATCCAACCTATCCGACATATAAAACCCCTAACAAATCATTACATAATAATATATATTGTAACTAAANNAATAGACATACATAGCCTTAGAACACTATTCTCATCAAAAAAATAACATGAAACCCCACACACCAAATCATCCACCCATTGAATAAAACAAAAGAAAACAAGTATTAAATGAAAATTTCAAAAAAAGAAAGAGGAAAGGGCTTATTTAATTTTCAATGTACTCAAAGTCTGGTTAAATATTGGTTCAGCCTCACCATAAACAGTTGTAGGAGAATAACTGAAAACCCTATAATAATTACCATCACCCTGAATCCAAGTGTCCTGATACCTTGAAAAGCTCACATCATAGACAAACTGGTGAGCCTGATGACCATCAACTTCCAATGCCGTATCAGAAACAAGGTGGAACTTACCAGAAGATGCCA
>MUZZ01000121.1:386-1728 GCA_003266075.1 Methanosphaera sp. rholeuAM74 | reverse complement strand
CAATGTCGTCAGGTTAAGATTTCGATCTTTGTGTATAAGCTTTTAATTCAATTTTAAGTGATTTTCATTAAGTTATTTTTATAAAAATAGTTAATTATTTTATTAAAGTTAAAAATGAGTTTATATAATTAAAATGAAGTGTTTTTAAAGTATGTTGTTTGTCTATGATGTTTATTTTGTATCGTTCTTATCTTGTTTATTCGATAGTGGTTAGTCTAGTTTTATTTTTTTGTTATTTTGATATTCATCAAATATTAGTATAATTGATAAGTTGTATGATTTTTGTTTTATGTTTAAAAATAGTAGAATAGTTTATATATGAAATGAGGGAATAGTTTATATTATGAACCGAAAAAACATTCCCTCAATATTATTTTGTTGTAAGTTATTGATTTACTTTTTGATTTTCGATGGATTAGAAAATGTTTGTCCGTATGAAAATGATAATTTTAAATACTCTTTCATTGAAGATTCTATAGAATCTGAGTGTATTGATTATAGAAAACATGTTTTGAAAGATTCTGCTTTTACTCGTAATCGTATATGGTGTTTTGCTGATTATGTTAAACATATATTGTTTAATCAACGAAAAACAATTCAGAATAATATTGATACTCATTTAAAGTATGCTAAAGATGGTGTTGATAGTTATAGTAAACAGAGTTTTTCAGAACAGAGAATTAATATTAATCCTAACGTGTTTAAAAAAATTAGTCTTAATTATCTGAGAAATATTGGTTATATTAATCATCAAAAGACTAATACATTTTTTAGGACTTTTTATGGATTTCGTTTATTTGCTGGTGATGGATCACTTTTTGAATTACCAAATAAAAAGTTAACACTGAAAGAATTTGGATTTGAAGAAGATTATGATAAAAAGATTAATGTTATCTTTTCAGGAGTTGTAGATGTTCTAAATGATTTCTTGATTGATGGTTTAATCGGAAAAAAAGGTGAAGGTGAGCATACCCTAATACATAAAAATATTGAAAATTGTAGAAGACTGATAATTCCTGAAGAATCCATCTTTATTTTTGATAGAGGATATACTTCCATAGAATTAATGGTTAGAATAATAGAAATGCATAGCCATTTTGTTATTAGACTAAGAAAAGACACATACATTGGAGAACGTGAATCCATGACTTGTGATGATGAAATAGTTAAGATAGAATTAGATAAAATAAGACGAAACCAATTCAAAAGTAATTACTTTAAAAATAAAATGAAAGTAGTTAAAGCATTGAATTTAAGAATCGTCAATATAGAACTAGAAACTGGTGAAATAGAAACAGTAATAACAAATTTACCACAAGAAACTATGAGTAAGGATCAATTA
>MUZZ01000121.1:0-179 GCA_003266075.1 Methanosphaera sp. rholeuAM74 | reverse complement strand
ATAAAAAAATGCATACCCGCACCAAACAAAGTTAAAAAGCCCCGAAAATATGAAAGAAAGAAAATAACACCACACAGATACGTACAAACACAATACAAACCAACATTTTAAAGAAAGAAAATAATAATAAAAAACGGAGAAAAAAAATTTCATTTAAAAATCTTAACCTGACGACATTG
>MUZZ01000163.1:8712-10263 GCA_003266075.1 Methanosphaera sp. rholeuAM74 | reverse complement strand
TTGAGGGATGCTGGAATAAAAGATATTACATTAGTTGTTGGATATAAAAAGGAAATTATTCAAGAATACTTCGATGATGGTAGCGAATTCGGTGTAAAAATCAACTATGCAGTCCAAAAAGGACAACACGGAACAGCCCATGCAATAGAATCTGCTAAAGAGTTCATCGATGAAAGCTTCATAGTATTAAACGGAGACATCATTGTCAGCTACGACCTTATACGGAATTTGATAGAAAAATATGCTACCAGAACAAGTAATAATGTTAAAGCCGTCTTAACACTAATAGAAGTAGCGAACCCCTCAAGTTATGGCATAGTATCAATGGAAAACAATAAAATCGTCGATATTGTGGAAAAACCAGCCATAGGTACTGCACCTAGCAACTTGGCAAATGCTGGTATATACCTATTCAGTACAGAAATATTCGATGCAATCGAAAAGACAGAGCTAAGTGAACGTGGTGAATACGAGATTACCGATTCACTGAAAATCGGATTAACAGAGGGATGGGAAATTCTTGGATTATTATCCCATGAACCATGGATGGACGTTGGAAGACCATGGGAACTACTTAAATCCAATCACGACTTCTTAGAACAGATGAAAGAAAGTGTAGAAGGAACAATAGAGGATGGTGTAACAATACATGGAGCTCTACATCTTGGTAAGAACAGTATCATACGTTCAGGTTGTTACATTAGGGGTCCAGTATTTATAGGAGAAAACTGTGACGTTGGACCAAACACATACCTACGACCATACACGTGCCTATGCAATGATGTCGACGTGGGAAATGCAGTTGAAATCAAAAACAGTATAATAATGGATGAAACAAATGTGAACCACTTATCTTATGTTGGAGACTCAGTTATCGGTGTCAAATGTAATCTAGGTGCAGGTACAAATCTTGCCAACCTACGATTCGATGACAAAAACGTGAAAGTCAATGTAAAAGGCAAAGAACGTGATACCGGTCTTAGAAAGCTAGGAGCAATATTCGGTGATGGTGTTAAAACGGGAATCAATACAAGCATACACCCTGGAGTAAAAATAGGTAATGGATCATTCATTAATGCTGGATGCGTGGTCTACGAGGACATTGAATCATATTCCTTCGTGACTGCCGAAAAAAACATAATCGTCAAAAAATTAAAAACAGTTGATGATAAGGATTAAAAACCCATATCAAATTAATCTCCCCACCAATTATTTTTCATATTCTGTTATTATGGTTGTCGTAGTATTGTTGTAGCTTGTCGTAGTGATATTCCTGTTTACGGCATCATATGGGTCTATATTTATGTATTGAACATAATTACCACTCCTATTGTTGTATGCTACTTGGTTGTGTCCGTCAAGGTATGTTGTGATGTCGTTTGTTTCATCTAGGCTTCCCATTATCTCGTTGCCATACAATGAGAATGCTAGTGTTATTATCATGAGTACTACTAGGAATGTCGTTGCTGCTTGGTCTTTTTTTGTATTGTTTTCTAGGTAGTTTTTTGGTCCTGTGAAGGATGTCTTTCTGATGGGGTATAGTAGTTTGCA
>MUZZ01000163.1:5431-8647 GCA_003266075.1 Methanosphaera sp. rholeuAM74 | reverse complement strand
AGGTTTATCTGTGTTGCCAGTACTGCAAAGAGTAGTCCTGTGGTGAAGTTTGGAAGGCTTAGTATGTATGATGCCATTGCGTATAGTATTACTGCTGTTAGTACTTCGTTTACTTTTGTCATAGTTATCACGTGAAGTAGTAGAATGTCCTGTACATGAGTAGTGTGAACCATAACGTGTTTACTAGTAATCTTAACGTGCCTAGTTGCAGTTTTAGAAACAATATGAATATGAGTAGCGATAATAGTAGTAATATTGTGTATTTTATGTTGACACTCTGTGAACGGTTGTTGTAGAACTCATCACTTAGTATTGTAAAGTTGTCTAGGAATTCTTCGTCTATGAAGTCCTTGTCTTCGGTCATGTTTGCTACTATGCATATGTTTTCCTGTTTTTCCAATTCCTTGTAGTGGTTCAATTCTCTTCTTGTTAACTGTTGAAAGTTGTCTATGAATAGTACTAGTCTTTTATCCCCTGTTTTTTTGATTGTTAGTTCTATGAGTTTACTTATTGTCTTGTTGTTAGTGTTTTCTGTCTTATCTACTGACTTTAATATTGACTCGAATGCGTTCTTACCATTTTTAGGTGTTGATATGTATACTTTAAAGTCGTTAGTATCGAATTTATTGTAGTAGAGGTATAAATCTTCACTGTAGACTAACACATTATGGCAGTTATCTACTTCATCCCTTATTTTATTGATCATAATTGTTGTTTAATATCTCCAGTTCATATTTTTTCATCTGATGATTCTTGGTCTTAGTCAAACCAACATACCTCAAGAGTATCATGTCACCAACAGATGCTGCCTCCATGATAGAGTCAAGATGAAACCTACCCCACACGCATACCACGTTCAAACCAGACTGTATCTTGTAGAGGTTACTATTATACCTTCCAACATTTTCAAGCTTCTCTATTAAGACTCCCTTCAATGTATCATTCAGTTCTGGCTTCCAAAATATTATTTCTTCCTTTTTATCCATAATTTTCACTTCATTATATAATTTTTAATTAAAATGTGAAAGTAACTTTCACATACCAAGCTTATATGATTCATTTACAAATGGTCTGGAAATCCTACATTCTAACTTCAAATGACCGCAGCCCAAACAAGGAAAAAAACATCCCCCAAATACCAAACACAACCAAACAAATAATATTAGCCCATTCCAAAAGAGTTCAAATATTAACAGTTATGATAAAATTCTATATTAATGATAAAATACAAACCATAGAGTATAGTTAGGTGATTGTTTAAACAAAAATAAAGGTAGGTGATTTTTATGAGTGAAAGCATTGTAATTTCTCCGGTAAGCAGGCAGGAAGGTCATGCCGAGTTATCTATGGAAGTAGATGAGGATGGAATTGTGACCAACGGACGTTATTTCAGTACAACACCCGTGCGTGGGATAGAAAAGATGCTCCTAGGTAGAAGACCTGAGAGTGCACCACTACTGTCTGAGAGGATATGTGGTGTGTGTCCAATTACACACGCTCTCTCATCCGTGGAGGCTATTGATGATTCCCTGAAAATTGATGTTCCAAAGGCTGGACAGATGTTGAGGGAAATCTGTTTGAATGCTCATATTGTTAACAGTCATGCCGTACACCAGTTTCTCGTAGCAGGTGACTATGTATCCAGTGAAGGCTACAAAGAATTCGTGGACAACATCTCCAAAATCAGAAAGAACGTCCAGTACATTGANNACCAGAATCGAAGGCATGATGACCTTACTAGAACAGCACGTGGATGCCATGGTTGGCTTCGTTGAGGACAAGGATTTTCCTGACAACCTCGGTGAGCATCCTCAACCAGTATTCGCTTCAAGCAATACATACGGTACAAAAAGCAACATCTCCCTGCATGAGATTGAGGAGATTCTTCCAAACACATGGTATGATGATGAAAGTATAGGAAAAAAAGCATCCTCACTAATACCACTCTATAAGGGCAACGTCGTTGAGACAGGTCCAAGGGCTCGTGCCAACAAGTTCAGAAACTATAAGGTTAAGGGTGTTAAGGCACAGCACATTGCCAGAGCCAATGAAATGATTGACTGTGCCGAGAGGATTCTGGAGCTTATTAATAAGCTCGACCCATCAGCAAAGGTTATGGCAAATTATAGCTTGGAGGGAACTGACCGTCTTGGTGTTGGAGTGATTGAAGGACCTAAGGGCACTACCATCCACACGGCCAGGATATCACAGAGTGGATTCATTACAGACTACAACATCATCGCTGCTTCAACTTGGAACGTTCCCACCATGGGTATTGCCACGGAGGGCTTCCACCACGACTTTGCTCCACACATAATCAGAGCTTATGACCCATGCATGTCATGTGCTACACACATGATTGTCAAAAACGACCAAGGAAATGATTGAATAAGTAGGACTAGTTTAAGTGATTCTATGTCATACAACCATGAAAACCTCATAGTAGGCTGTGGAAACATACTCTTCGGAGATGATGGAGTAGGACCAGAGGTAATACGGTATATGCAGGAGTGTAACACCATTTTACCAGGGGATACTGTACTCATAGACGGTGGAACGAGTTCAGCCCATTACATCTTCACATTACCCGAGGATAAGTGGAAAAACATAATCATCATAGACTGTGCTTCCATGAACATGGAGGCTGGAAGTGTCTGCGTGTTAGACTTGGATGATGTTGCAGAAGGTGAAAACTACTGTGAAGTGCATGAGCTATCCCTGATTTCTGCATTGTCTGACTTGGATAGTAGAATAAATGTCAGAATTGTTGCCTGTCAACCAGAAAAGGGTGGATGCAAGATGGGCTTAGGCTTAACTAAGCCAGTGGAAAATGCTATCCCAGAGATTATTGATGTTACACTCAGACTTCTAGGACAGATGACTAGCACCTAAAACCAAGTAATGGCTTAATAGAATTGCTTTAAGATTGAAACATGATTAGTGGTGATTTACATTGTTTGATAAACTTAAAAACATGATTAATACAGAAGAAAATAAGGATAAAAAGCCCATAGGTAGGGGTACGTCGAAAAGACTTAAGATTGGCTACATACAGTTATCTGGATGTATGGGTGATATACTGTCATTTACTGAGAACTTCGACGACTTCACGGATTTACTTGACTCCATGGACATCGTCTATGGTCAAACCCTCGTCGATGTATGGGATATGCCAGACATGGACGTAGTATTCGTTGAGGGATCCCTATGCCTAGA
>MUZZ01000163.1:4733-5379 GCA_003266075.1 Methanosphaera sp. rholeuAM74 | reverse complement strand
ATATGGATTATCTTGCACCATTTAGAGACATTGCATCAGAAAGTGGTGTGTGTGGATACAACCTGCAGGAAAAGATTGTCAGCAAGTCACTATGTGTTGGCTGTGGCATGTGTGCCAGTAGCTGTCCTACTAGGGCTATGACCATGCTGGATGCAATGCCAAGATTCAACTATGACAGGTGTGTCAGGTGTGGACTATGTTACTACCAGTGTACGAGAAGTTGGATGATGACCGATGAAGTAAAAAGGGAAATAGGCTTATGGGAGGATTGAATGACTATGATACATGATTCAGCTCTAGGCTCATATCAAGAGATAATAACTGCCAGAGCAACTGATAAGAAGATTAAAGCTAAGTCACAGGATGGTGGAGTAGTATCCGCACTACTAGTCTACGCTCTAGAAGAGAACATTATCGACGGATGTCTGGTGGCATCACATGGAAGAGAACCCCTAACCACTGAAACAATGGTTGCAACTACCAAGAAGGATATTTTGAATGCTAGTGGAACCAAGTACACATTGTGTCCTAATCTCTCACTCATGAAGGAGGCTACACGCTCCTATGGTCTTGAAAAGCTTGCCGTCGTCGGCACCCCCTGTCATGTCATGGGGCTTCGCAAGATGCAAGCCTATCCTATGGGAAT
>MUZZ01000163.1:1038-4603 GCA_003266075.1 Methanosphaera sp. rholeuAM74 | reverse complement strand
AACTATTGTCTTGATTACGTCGGAGAGCTATCTGACATTTCATGTGGTAGTGTTGGTTCAGAGCCTGGATGGTCTACTATTATAAAAAGAACTGTTAACGCTTCGCCACTAATTGATGATGCCATTGAACATGGTGTCCTTGAATTAAANNAGATTATAGTCATAACTAATTATGAATCCTGTTTCTTCCCCAAACAAGTTACCCCCACCCATTTTTTTTATATGGCGTTTAAGAGGTATGAGTACGCTTCTAGCTGTTCATCCTCACGTTCATAGTGTGGGTACTCCCTTTTCATTAGTTCATAGAATTTAGGGCTGTGTGATAATTCTATTATATGGCATAACTCGTGGTATATTATATAGGCTATCAAATTGTCTGGCAGGTATTGTAGGCTTTTGGATAGTGTTATGTTCCTCTTAGAGCTACAGCTCCCCCATTTTCTCTTGGTATCCCTGAACTGTATCCTGTTAGCCCTGACTGAAAGCTTTCTCTGGTAGAGTTCTAGGTAGTGGTTGCAGGTTTTGACAAACTCCTGCTGGGTTCTTGTGATTAATTTCTTGTTTTGTGTTAGTTGTTTGAGTTTCTTCTCATCCTCCTCCCACTTAAGCATTTGCTTGTATATCCAATCCTCCTTTTTAGCTATTACTTCTGTTATGCTTTCATCACTTGATGGGTGTAGCTTGACTAGTAGCCTTCCATACTTGAAGTAGTATCGTATGTACTTTATCCGTGCATATTCCACAGCATAGGTCAGTGTCCTGTCTTTGACTTTTATCTTGTTTTTGTCATAGTTTTTCTCGTTGAGTTTGTCCTGTGAACATTCATCTTCAATTATCTTCCTGTAAATCCAATTTTTCTTATGCTTTATATAGTACTCTATATTTTTGTCCTCGTACTGGGGTAGTACTACTTTGAGGTGTCTGCCCTTTAATTCGTATCTTATGTTTTCGACACTTCTGTGGTGGTATTCATAGGTTATGCTTCTGTCTTTTATATTCATAGTCTTATATTTCATCGTTTCCACCATCACACATTCAGTTATGCAAATGCACTTGGCTTTAAAATGTATATCGTAAGCACTAGGTATGTTATGCTTAAAACGAAGTATAGGGTGTAAAACTTCCAGTACTTGTTCTCGTATTTTGTGATGATTGTGTAGACCATCAGTACTAGTGATAAGAACATGTTTGCCTCGTAGAGGAAAATGTTAGCCAAGAGTAGGTATATGTTCCTGTAGCCTAGTGCCGTGAGTATTAATGGGATTATGAATAGTGCTGTCAGTACTGCCATGTACACTTTCAGGTATATTATAGTCTTATCCTTGGCAAGGATTGTTGTATAGTTTATCTGACCCATAAATTATGCATCCAAATGTTATATGTTACTATTTGTCTGATTCAATACTTATAATTTATTTCAAGACTTGGCATGAAATACTTTTAAATAAGAAAAACGTACTACGAAGAGGGAAAACAGGATTTTATGCCAACACTCGTTTCAACAAAAAATGTAATATACATATTAAGACATAAATGTATAAATAGAATTAACTTAGTCTATAATATGGGATGGAATGTTATGAATAATGTGAAGGAAGTTGATGTGCTAGTTATTGGTGGCAGTATTGCTGGGTCAATGGCTGGACGTGAAGCAAGTAGAAATGGTGTTAAAACGCTTATAATTGATAAAAAGGCAGAACTCGGTACTCCTAAGCGTTGTGCTGAAGGTGTTGTTAGTGGAGCACTTGAAAGTGTAGGCATAACACCAGATGAAAGATGGATTGCACGGGAAATTGATGGAGCACGTATAGTATCCCCTAATGGTACTAGTGCATGGTTTACATCCGATACACTGGAGACACCAGCTACTGGTATCGTGTTGGAACGTAAGGTTTTTGACAAGCACGTAGCCATGGATGCCATACGCTCTGGATGCGAAGTCCTTCTCAGGTGTGAAGCAACTGGCATGAAACGTGTTGAGGATGGATTCATCGTATCCGTAACTAGCCTATGCTCTGATGTGGATGAAATTAAAGCAAAAATAGTTATCGGTGCTGATGGCCCTGAAGGTCATGTTGGTCCATGGGCTGGCATTAACACCAAAGTCAAAGCTGATGAAATGGAATCTGGACTCCAATATGAGATGACAAAGCTTAAAATGGATAAGAATGATACTATAGAGTTCTACTTTGGTAGTGTTGCCCCTGGTGGCTATGCATGGATATTCCCTAAGGGATATGATACGGCGAACGTGGGAATAGACATTTCATCCAGTAAGACTGATAAGACTGCTAGGCAATGTTTGGATGAGTTTGTAAGAAGTAATCATCAGACCAGCTGTGGTGAGATTGTTGAGGTTAATGCTGGCGGTAACCCACTGTGTGGCGTCTTCGACGAGATTATATGTGATAATGTGTTACTTGTTGGTGATGCAGCTGGATGTATTAACCCAATTACTGGTGGTGGTATTGATACTGCCCTTGAAAGTGGTATGATTGCTGGTCGTGTAGCAGCTAAAGCCATTCAGAGTGGTGATTGCTCTGTTAATGTGCTTTCAGAGTACTCTGACTACGTGGAAGAACACATTGCCAGGAAGTTCAGGAAGTTCATCAATATAAGGGATTTCCTCTATGAATTGAGTGATGAAGACCTAGACGAGTACATTGGTGCTTTAAGTGATGCCAGTATCAGTTCATTGTCTACCAAGTCACTTGTCAAGGCATTGATGAAAGTTTCACCTAGAAAACTATTTAAACTACGTAAACTATTATANNTCTGCTTCCACCCTTTTTCCCATAACGTAGATCATGGATATGATTTTCCTTAAACTCACCTTGTTGATGTTGTAGCTTATTCTTTTAATTTGTTCGTCCAGTATTACCCCGTTTCTGAATCCCCTGTCACACCTGTATTTCAGGATTTTATATGCTTCTTCTTGTGTGTAGTCCTTGAACTCTATTTCATGTCCTTCGAGTATGCTACTTGCATTCTTTTCGAGGGAGTATCTAAATAATGGATCATTGAATGTGATTATTATTGCCATGTTTGAGTGGTAGAATTCATTTGCCCTGAATAGTTCGTTTATGAGTTTATTTGATTCGTTCCTGCTTAGGTAGTTGATGTCATCAATTACGAGTACGAATGATATTTCTTCAAGTTTTTCCATTACTGATTCCTTGAGTATTTCCGTGCTGACATTGTTTCTTGCTTTTCTAGCAAATAGTATCTCGTACATCATGTAGTAACATTTGCGTATTGTGTCTTGTATGTTACAGTTGATGTAACACGTTATTAAGTTTGTATGTTCTTCTATTTCTTGTATGGCGTGTTTGATTACTGTTGTTTTGCCTGTACTAGTGTTTCCCATTATAATCGTGTTGATTGATCTGTTGTTTGTTATTAGTGGTTTTATGTCCATTAGTATTCCTCTTAATTGTTTGTCTCTGCATTGTATTACATCTGGTATGTATTCTATGTTGAAATAATCTGCGTTTGCAAATATTGAGTTGTCTTCCTCCATTACTTCCTGAAATATGCTCTTAATTTTTGCCATCCTCCTTTGATA
>MUZZ01000163.1:0-865 GCA_003266075.1 Methanosphaera sp. rholeuAM74 | reverse complement strand
ATGATAAAAATAAAACCACAACTAAAAATAAACGAAACAGTAGACATAGACGCAAAAATAGAAATACAACAGCGATTAGGACGAAAATATGACATAAAAATAACCCAACTAGAAAAGCAAATACAATACCAGATAAGAAAACTCAAAATAACACAAACATACCAGAAAACCATACTAAAACAAGACACAATGAAAATACTAGACAAACTAGGAAAAAGTGGGAAAATAGTGTTAATAATAATAAAAAACTCAATAAACAATGATGAAAAACAGAAACTACAAGAAAAAATCAGGAAAATAGACAAACTACCCAACACCAAGACAATAACAACAAAACAGAAAAACATATACAAAACACTTGACAAAATCATAGAGGCCGAACTCAAATGACACACAAAAACATCAGAAAAACAAAGAATGGATACAACATCCAGAAAACAATCTACGGACAAAAAATAGACTATGGAACATACCCAACACTGCAAGAAGCACAAAAACAGATAACATTATTAAAAAAACATAACTGGATAAAAAACAAAAGCCTAGGATACACAGACGAAGAAATATTCATCAAATACACAATACGACAAGACGATGAAGGAAACTACATCATAATAAACAAAAAAGGAAAAACATATGGATCATACAAAAGCAAAAAGTTCGCAAAAATAGTCAAACACATACTAGCCTTCCACCAAGACATAGACATCAACAAAATAGAAGAAAAAGCCATCAAAGAATTTTACAAACACATAACATACAACAAACTACTCGGAAAATACCAAGTAGTATACAATGCAAGAGTAGTACTCACAACAAACACACTACTAGAAGCACTAGAAGAAAGAGACCTCTACGTGAAATA
>MUZZ01000091.1 GCA_003266075.1 Methanosphaera sp. rholeuAM74 | reverse complement strand
CAAGTACAGAAAAAACATGAGTGAATCCCAAAAACTTTACCAATATTCTTAAATGGAAAAAAACCCCTAACTAATTATTTTAAAAAATGAAAACCTGTTACACTTCAAACAAAAAACTATTCCTGTTGTAACTCGTTAAGTTTAGTGATGTTTTCGTCTAATGATTTTAATGCGTCCTGCATTGCTTGTTGTAGTTTATCATCAATGCTGAATTGTTTCATCAGGTCAAGGTAGGAGTACATCTCCTGTAGGTCGTAGTTTATTAGTTTCTCATATTTTTCTATCTTGGCATCTCTGGTTGAATACTTCTTTCTAATTTCTTCTAATCTGGCAGTTATCCTATCTGCTTCTTCCTGGCAAAAGGAGTACTCGAAGATTAATGCCTCGTTTGTTGGGTCGTCGACCATCATATCGTTTAATGTTACGAGTCTCTGGTTTAAGCTCTTCTTTACTTTTACAAGGTCGTCTTCTTCTGCGTACTTGTATTCAAATTCCATTTTTCTTTCCTGTAGTTTCTCTATTAATCTGTGGAGTTCATACATAATTAACCACCACCATATATTTTATTGTCTTGAATTCGTTTTATGATACTAGTTTTGGCTTTCAGCATTATATAACTCTATTTAGTTAAATAACTATTCGAACTATTAATTTGATTCTGTGAACATAAAATATCATTTTTCTGAGATTTCCCCCTTCGTTTTAGATGCATATAACGAAGTAAAACTAGGAGACGGATAACCAATACTATATTAACATAAGAAACAGCCATAACTTATAATTACATCAATAGAGTATACCACAATATAATCCCACTATATGTTAAATAAGTAAAAACCTACAATACTGAGATAAAATCTCCAAGTAATGATAATCCCCAAGTACAATCAGATAAATAGATTTAAAAAAAAACTCAAGTTACAGTAACTAAGCGTTGTCCTATCTTGTTTTTTTGGGGCGGTTAGTTTAGACTAACTTATATCCTAAAATATTATGTTGTACATATATTTATTGTAGTGGTGCAGATGGATGTTAAAGAATTTCTTAGAAATAGGTGTCCTATTAGGGATACTGTTGAGATAATTAATAGAAAGTGGGCTTTGATATTGTTATGGGATATGTTTAATGGATATGGACATTTCTCTGAGTTTAAAGAGGTTAATCCTGATATTAGTAGTAATGTGTTGTCTGATACTCTTAAATTCCTTATTGAACATGGCTTGGTTGTGAAGGTTAGTGATGAATCTGGTAGTGAATATGTTTTAACACGTCAGGGTCGTTCATTGAATAGAGTTATGTATGAATTGGGTGTTTATGGTATTCGGGAAAGTGTTTATGATGGTTATGGGGAGGAGATTGAAGAATATTTCAGGGAAATTTTCGGGGTATGAGTGTTTATTTTATTGAATCTTTTGCTATGTTTACTCCCATATTGTATGCTTCTTCTAGGTCTTTGGGAAACTGTGTTTGTCTTTGTTGTTTTTTATCTTCCTCGTCAAACCATGTGTTAACGTACTTGGAATAATCGTCGAATTGGTATGTGTTATATACTTTTAGTGAGTATGGCTTGGTGTATACTCTAGCAAGAAACATGTCTTCTAGAAAGTCAAATACAGTATCATAGAATGGCTTTGAGGGGTTGTCTTCCTTGATGTTCATGTCGTATATTATGCCCATGGGCATTCGCTTTTGGGTTATGTCTAGATTGTCTGCGTATGGGTATTGTGGAAAACAGAGCCTTTCTATGAATGAGCGTAGCATCCCATTAATATCTGCAAAGTATACTGGAGTTCCAAGTATTATTCCATCACAACTACGCATATCTTCAAGTATATCCTTAATATCATCGTTTACTGGGCATGTTCCATAGAATGGTCCATCCTTTTGTTTGCATAGGAAGCATGACCTGCAACCAGTATACTGTAAGTCGTATAAGTCTATTTTTTCTATTTTAACTTCATTTGATGTGTCATTTAATGTATCGTTTATTCCTTCTACTGCTTTATCCAGTAACTGGCTTGTATTATATCCTTTTCTTGGACTGCTGTTAATTATGTAAAACTTCATAGTATTATTTACTCCTTATTATTCTATCATTATATATGGGGGGGTAATTATTATTAAGAAATAGGTTAGTTTTAGCTAACTATGGATATGTTTTCTACTGAAAAATATGATAGAACAATTCTTCAACAAGACATGCTCACACCATCCCAGTACTTTGCAGAAGAAAACCTTTTACGAGGCTTTTTTTTATGCGGATCTTTTGTTCATGCTACAAAATACTCATCAAGGCAATAGTCATACAGAAAAATCCTGTTTACAGTAGCAGATTCATGTAAACAGCTGGATATATTAAGCATCTATTTTTTTGGGATATGCTTTGGAATGGTGGCATGGTAGACTAATTAGTTTAGAAGTTACCACTGCCATACACATGATTAACAACTACCAATCATTTTTCTAATGACAAAACTAGGCATCGAAGCTGTAACTAGCAAAGTACCACTAGTATCAATCACGGTAAGCATGAAGATTATACTCTCCACATTAGCTGTGATATTCCCTACAGAGAATAAATACAACTTCATAGGCTTAAATAAGGGTGAATAGATTGGATTAGGACTTTGACTTCTATTAACTGTTTCAACTTCATCAACACTTTTTATTTT
This sequence comes from Methanosphaera sp. rholeuAM74, assembly GCA_003266075.1. Taxonomy (GTDB): domain Archaea; phylum Methanobacteriota; class Methanobacteria; order Methanobacteriales; family Methanobacteriaceae; genus Methanosphaera. The sequence continues at coordinate 740 of MUZZ01000091.1, read as the reverse complement.
CAATAAGTGTGAGATTTATAGAACTCTTCAAAACAAGCTTAAAAGATATGTATAAGCTTAAATAAACTCTTTTTAAATAAATAAAAACGAATAAAAATATATTTATAATAATATAGGTTAATTTTACCCTTATAGTAGTATTATAATAGGTATAATCCTAGTTTAGTCTATTACAATCATTCCACCCCCCCATTCAGACAATATAATATTTAATTTAAAATTTAAGAGAAATAACGTGAATATGAAATTGAAATATGAAAATACTTTAATGGGAGATGTGTTTGATTAATAAGGGCTATGTGTTATAGTCAGCATTAGATTAGGGGATAAAATAATATAATAAAAGGGGGGGGGGGGGCNNGGGGGGGGGGGAGGGGTGGCTATGCTTGTCTTAGCTATAATGGGTTATCCATGAACACCAGACTATTTCATATGCGTTCCAAAGGCATCCCAACTTCGTTATATCAAGATATAGCGAAGCATAACTATATAAAAAACCAACACATAACTAATTGATACAGGAAGCAAATCCAAAACTGATAACACAAAAACAACCCCTAACGATAATTCCCAGACAAGCAGTACTGAAACAGGAAGTACACTAATAGATATTCAAAACATTAATAGAACATTCACTCCCCCCACCACCACCATAATTATATCACCAAAGACAAGTGGTGAGGCTACAACATTCACTTACACGGTGCCTAATACCTTGAAAGCTGGTGAATATGCTATCA
>MUZZ01000010.1 GCA_003266075.1 Methanosphaera sp. rholeuAM74 | reverse complement strand
TATCTTCAATTTTCGATAAGAAAATCAAAACAGTTGAAAAATAGCATCTTATTTATACTAGGGATATCCATTGAATGAAGGAAATTGATGGCATTGTGAAATTATTGAATTTTATATAGGTACATCATATGAGTACTGAGTGTATATTCATCATTTCGGAGAATATGGATGTTAATTAGTGATTTAAATAACTATATGTTTTTATAATTAGGAAATCCCAATAATTTCACCTCATTTGGGATTCGGGGGGTTGATTGTGCAAGAATGATAAACCCCTCCTTTGGAGAATTATGATTAAACTGTGAAAACTACCTGTTACAATTCATCAATTGGACGAGAAACATGTGGGGGATTAAGTTAAGTGAAACTTAGTGTTATTTGAAGGAAGGATTGTCGTGATAGAAAAATGTTTTGATAAATCCTTCCACATTTACATTTTGCGATGTATTATTCTAGTTTTAAGTGTGAGATGTTCATCTTCGTGTTGTCGAGATAGTGTTCATAGACGAGATTTGCTGGTAGCATGATTAACTGAATGTCCTGCAAGCCTAAAAGACTTAATATATCTAATTTCACTATTCCCAAGTTGTTAACTTCTGATTTTTCTGTTGGAAAGAGGAAAGCGTTTTTTATTGTTTTGAAGGCGTTGTCTTCAGTGAACTCCTTGAATGCTAATTCATATAGGTATTCCTTGGTGATTGATTCGAGTCCAGGTTGTCCGCTAATGTTTTTATCAGTGGTTAAGTCATAATACTTTGCATCTAAGATTATGAATTGGTCATCCTTAATTGCTACGATGTCAGGAATGAATGTGTCGGTTTTTCTGGGATGTTTATCTTTCAAAATCCATGTGGGCTTCTTGATGACTTTTATCAACTCATAGCTGGGATTATATTTGTCGTTTAGTTGGCATGGTAGGTGTAGTTTTGATAGTTTTTTATCGAGTTTATCTTTCAATACGTGTTTACAAACCTTTTCCCATACATCATGGTATGTCCTTGTTCCGTATAGTAGTAAAGTGTTTTCATCATTGAATAAATTATTTTTAGATAGATATGAGTGCATTACTTTGAGTAATTTCTGTTTATGGGTATTGAATTCGATGTTCTGTTGTTTATCCAGTTTGTTCAATATAAAGTCCAGTTTTCCGAAGTCGTCTAAGTGGTTATCACTTATCTCAACTGGTGTTAGATCAAAAAGATGTAATAGTTCATTCTTTTCAAGGTAGTTTGAACAGTCTGTTATAATGTATTCATGAAGTAATCTGTAATAATCATATAAATCGTTTAATTTACGCTTAGTTTGCAAGTGGGTATAGTATGCTTTGTCGTTTATTACTATTGATTGGTCCTTGTTAACTGTTCTGTTCCAGTCTATCTCACCATCACCATTATCTTCCAGTATGCTGTGAATCTTCGTATAAACACCGTTTTCATAGTAGTCCTCCACGAAAAACAGCATCATGGGAAGCATGTTGGATGTAAGGTTATCTGTTTCTATGTCTTCGTATGCATCATCCTCACATGTTGATTCGTATCTTTTGATGACGTTTATGACTTGTTTAAAGTCATCATGTATACTGCTTTTCTCGTGAATATATTTTGGATAACAATTTATGACCATTTCATCTATTATGATTACTCCAACATAATTAAACTGGTATGTATCATTTACAGCATCATAAGTGATTACTGCTTGATTTAGAAGCTTATCATGAACACTTTGACCCAACAGATCAATTAAATACTTTTTAGAGTAATGCTCTGATTCTCTGATGTAGATGGAATCCATATAAATTACCCCTCATCTTCATCAATAAACTGGTCACTAATGTTGTTACAGAATATCTCCACACCCTTCTCGTCAAATTCGTCACATATGCGTGAGTACACGTAATTACCATTACCCCTGACACCCGAAAACAAGCTATTTCTCTTAGAACGTGCAACATCCTCGAATAAATACATTAAAACCTTGTTTTTGAATATCTTCTTAAATTCTTCGACTGGGATGTTTCTGCCAATGTAGTCATCAAATGCGAAAAACGGTCCGAGTAACTTGTCCTCGTTAATCTTATAACTAAGCAATTCCTCGTTAATAGCCTTTCTCAACTCATTCCAACTTATTTTGTTACCGTTCAAGTCCACAACCATGTCCGTGATGAGTTCTTCGTTATTGTCTATGCCGAAGTAATTGAAATCCCATCTTCTCTTGAATGCCGTGTCCATGGGAAACACTCCCTGGTCAGCACTATTCATTGTAGCCCATATGAAGAGGTTAGATGGAATACCTATTTTTGTGTGGGATGTATTTAACTCTTCTTCCAGGTACTTCCGGATATCCTCCGATGCATCAATTGGGTATCTGGAGCGTCCTGAATTATCGCGGTCTAATAACTGGAAGATATCCCCAAACACTGCTGAAACATTGGCACGATTTATCTCCTCAATAACCAAGAGATGATTAACACCGGGATTACGGTAAGCCTTGACCAACATCCTTATGAAAGGACCGGGAACATAATCATAGGAGATACCATCACTACTGGAAACAGGCTTGTAGGTTCCAACAAAATTAGCATACGAATAATCAGGATGGAAGGTAACTCTCTCATAGCAATCCTCATCTGAAACTATGAGACTCATATCAGCATTTAATGTGTAACTCTTACCAGTACCGGGAGCACCAAAGTAAATCACGTTCCTGCCTAAAGATGAATTGGCGTTTACGACGTTTTCTGTAAGTTTTCCTTCTAATTGGTGGATAACATCCAGCATACTTTCATCAGTAATCTCATATAATGTATCCCTTAAGAATTTAGAACTCCCGAATTCATACTCTTTTTCAAGCTTTAACCATCTAATACCATCCCTAAAATGATAATATGGGTCATTTACGGATTCATCCATACTTTCATCATAGAAGTATTTGGAATCAGGCAAAACCCTGCCAATAGCAAGGATAGTGGATAAACCCCTCCTAACACAAATCACATCCCCTGCTTTAATATTCTTATAAATTGCTGATAGAGACCGTACCGCTGATGTAGGTTTTACTTTTAAATTTTCAGTTCTCTTGATTAACTCGTTTAAGGATTCCTCGAAATCATCATCATATTCGCTTAAATCCCCCAGATAATTCCAGCCCATACACATGACAGAGTTATCATAACATAAATCAAACCTATCAGCCATCACACCAGGAGTGAAAGCCCAATACCTAACCGAATCAGTATCGACGAGATTATACTTATTAAATTTGTCAGTCCACATATTTTTATCCCACCTATAGAACAAACCCACAATACCCTCATCAAATAAGCAATACAACTTAATACCAGCCTCCCTACTTAGCAATGATAAATGTCCATCATTAGCCCAAAAATTATTTGAAGGATTGAGATGAAACTTTCGGAGAATATCCTCTTTCATCTTCTTTTGATGACAAGAAGACAGAATATCTGGGAAAATAATGGAATAATACTTATGAATCCATGAATTGGTTGGACTAACATGGCAATCGTGGAAGATGTCCTTCAAAGCCTTACCTAAATCAACATAATCATCAACAGAATCCAACCTAGCATTACTAATATACTTAGCCCCATCAACAATAGCATCCCTGATACTGATAGCAATCCCAACAGATTCACTATCATCCAATACCCTATTATTATTAGGACCACCTGCAACCCACTGGCCAGACTTATTCTTAAACAGATGATATTTATAAGATGTTCCACCACCTATTCCACCACAGAACTCCCCATATTCCTTAGAAAATTCCAGAGTGTAACATAAATTATTCTTATCACCATCATGTAAGAAGATAGTGTCACGTACATCCCCACCATCCAAACCAGATAAGATTTCAGGAGAAAAGGTATTATAAAATCTTTCAAACTTTTCCTCGTATTCTTCTTTCGTGAAATCTCCAAGATTATTTTCTTCCAAATATCTTTTGATTCTCTTGGCTACGTTAGTATATTGATTATCCATTCAAATCACCCAAGTAAAATATATTATATTATTCAATATTGTCCTGTTATATCTTCATTAGGAGCATAATTTATCCCTACGGTACATTATTGTACCAGCCAGTACCCTTCCTCATCTGAAGTATCATTTTTATAGTATTATTTATGTATTCTGATGTAATATTATTATGTGAATAAAAAAATTAAATAGTAAAAATCTCTTTAAAAACAAGTCATCACATTAGAGCATATGAAAGAGTAATTTAAAGGTAGCACCCAAAAGAAGGTCAAACGTTATAATTGTAATCTTTTATCACAGAACCTGATTAAGAATAATTTCAAGAACATGTCTTTTTTGCCATGCAAACAATAAGTTCCAACGTGAACCGTTAACGTTCATTTTACGATTTTTAAGTTGTTACCAGTTTTATAATGATTTTTAAAGTTGTATTGAAAGGTTGTATTAAAAAATAATTCTGTTAAATTGTTTGTACTTGATATATTCTTGTTTTCTATGTGTCCTTGATTATTTATACGGGTTTATCTTATTTTTTGAATTAAGTGTTGAAGTTAAAAAATAGGTTTGTTAATGATGTAGGAACATATATGATATTATGAACCTTAAAACCGCTCCCACAGAGAAGTCTATAAATTTTGATATTGTTAAAGTTTTCGATACGAATAATGATTTAGTTCGTACATAAACATGACAAATTAAACCTAGTCCATATAAAAAGTACCTATAGTCCCAGCAATAAACTCAATACTGGTTAAAGCAAATGAAAACTACATCACAATGAAATAAATTCATCAAACTACCCATAATAAGAAAACTATTAAATATGGAACATGACACCATAGTGCAATGGGATACTGACTTCGAAGAAAATCCCATAATAGGATTTCATAAGAAAATAACAACAAACGACATAATAGGCATAATAGATTATGAAAATGAAAGAAGTTGCGTAGAACTAAAAAGGAGCATTATGAATGATATAAAAGAAATGTCAAACAAGAACCTTTGAAGACTCTGTTTCTTTTTAAGTAGTAAAAACCCACAGGTTATATTAAGTTATGTTTTTTAGCTGATTACTTAAAAACTGTGATAAATAAGACCTTGAATCTGTAATTAACATTAGGAGATATGCCTAATTATAGTTAAGACTTTTTTTGTGAAGATTGAATATTTGACTACCGAAAACCCCAAAAAAAATTGGAAAAAGGGATGGACAATATTTAATAATATACATTAATATGATAATTCGGCAATACAATATAGCTAAATAATTTGATAATATGGAATAATAGTCAACATTTACATGATAATTTAAAACATGTCTTTCATATATTCCCATTTTTACCCACAAAAACCATCCGAAAAGAATAAAACGTTTTGATTATAAAGATTCTATTATAGTAAAATATTGGACATTATTAACGATGACTGCAACCTCTAAGTGTGGGTGAGCGATTAAAATGAAAGCTGATGAATATATTGAAGATTCCTTTGAAGACGCCATTGAAGAATTGTTCGATAATCTGGAATATGACCATTACATTGGTTATGATATTGAAAGAGATGAACACAACCCGCTATATATGGATGAACTGGAGGAAAACCTTAACAGAATCAATCCAGACATACCGGGAGAAGCTGTTAGTAAAGCAATCAACATCATTCAAAACTTTGAAGCCGGAAGCCTTGAACAAAAGAATGATACATTCATGGACTACCTCCAGAATGGTGTCAAAACAAATTATCTTGAAAATAATGAAGAAATAAACGTTATAGTTAAATTAATCGACTTTGATAATCCATTGAACAATCAATTTACTGCAATACGTCAATGGACGGTAGTTGAACATGCGACGAAAAGACCGGACATAGTTGTCTTCGTAAATGGCATACCAGTAGTTGTGATAGAACTAAAATCCCCTAGCCGTGAGGAAGTGGATTCAAGTGATGGCTACAGACAAATCAATACCTATAAATCAATGATTCCCGTACTATTCTATTATAATGCGTTTTGTGTCATCAGCGACCAGGCAGTAAGTAAAGCTGGAACGATTACTGCCAGCGAAGACAGATACATCGAATGGAAGACCATCAACGGTGAATATGAAGAGAAAAAATATGCCTCATTTTACACGTTATTTGATGGAATGTTCGAGAAGAACAGGCTCATAGACTTACTTAAAAACTTCACATTAACCTCAAAGGAATCGACTAAAATATCCAAAATATTGGCTGGCTACCACCAGTACTATGCAGTACACAAAGCAGTGGAAAGCACCATAGAAGGTATGAAAACAGACCATAAGGGTGGAGTATTCTGGCACACACAGGGAAGTGGCAAATCACTATCTATGGTGTTCTACGTTCACCTATTAGACCAGGTATTAGATAATCCAACATTTGTTGTGCTGACAGACCGTAATGATTTGGACAACCAACTATACTCCCAATTCACCAAGTGTAAGGAATTTCTAAGACAAACACCGATACAAGCCGAGAGTAAGGAAAACCTTAAAGAACTGCTTAACAATCGTCTGGCAAACGGAATCTTCTTCTCCACAATACAGAAATTTGAAGACAACGAAGAATCCTTCACAGACAGAGACGACGTGATTGTGATAGTGGATGAAGCACACCGCAGCCAATACGGATTTGCAGAAAAAGTCGTTAAAAAAGGGAAAGGACTGGAACTAAAAAGAGGATTAGCACAAAAAATAAGGGACGCCCTACCAAATGCCACGTTCATCGGATTCACAGGAACGCCTATAGCTAAAAAGGATAAGAACACTCAAGAAGTGTTCGGTGACTATATCGACATATATGACATGACCCAGTCAGTAAAAGATGGGGCAACAGTACCTATACACTATGAAAGCCGTGTAGTGAAATTAAAGTTAGACAAGGAAGTACTCGAAGAGATTGACAGGAAATATCTTGAATTGTCCACTAAGACGAATGAATATACGCTTGAAAAGAGTAAAAGACAAGAAAGTAAACTGGAAGTAATCCTTGGCTCAGATGAAACTATAGATGCACTATGTACGGACATAGTCAACCACTATGAAAACAACAGACAATACGAACTAACCGGAAAAGCCATGATAGTGGCATACAACAGGAAAATAGCTATAAAAATCTACAAAAAACTCTTGGAGCTACGTCCAAACTGGACTGACAAAGTTAAGGTGGTGATGTCATCCAGCAACAATGACTCTGATGAATACCGGGAAATCATTGGAACAGACGCCCATAAAAAGGAACTTGAAAACAGGTTCAAAGATGATGAAGACCCATTCAAGATAGCCATAGTAAGGGACATGTGGCTTACAGGCTTTGACGTACCCTCACTTGCAACGATGTACATCTTCAAGCCAATGGATGGCCACAACCTCATGCAGACAATAGCCAGAGTCAACAGGGTCTATCCAGATAAGACTGGTGGACTAATAGTTGACTACATCGGAATATCTTCAGCACTTAAAGAGGCAATGCAAGACTACACGAAACGTGACAAAGAAAAATATGGGCAGATGGACGTGTCCAAAGAAGCATACCCACAATTCCAAACCCAATTATCCATATGTAAAGACTTGATGTACGGCTTCGACTATTCAATATTCTATGATGGTTCACCCCTAGAACGATCGAAAATAATAACGGATGCGGCAAACTTCATAGAAGACGTAGACTACGAACCAGGAGTTGATGTATTTCTTAAAGAAACAACAAAATTATTACAGGCAGCGAGCATATGTCGGAGTCTGACAACCGAATCTGAAAGAATAGAGGAAGCTTTCTTCAAGACAGTCCGTTCCCTTATAACCAAGATAACACGTGAAAACGAACTATCCCTAAAAGAAATCAACGAGCAAATAGACGAACTGCTAAAAGAATCAATGCATACCACAGGAGTAGTGAATCTGTTCTCGGATATTAAAGAAGAAGTCTCTCTCTTTGATGAAGACTTCCTAAAACAACTCAAACAAATGGAAACAAAAAACATTTCCATAAGAATCCTGGAAAACCTGATTAACGACAACATACGAGTACACAAACGAAAAAACATTATAGAAGCACAGGAATTCTCAGAACTACTCACAAAGACCATGAACCAGTACATAAACAGACACATAACCAACGAAGAGGTAATACAAGAACTGATAAACTTAGCCCACATCATAAAGAAATCGAAAGAAGAAGGAAACGAACTGGGATTAGATAGTGATGAACAAGCATTCTACTCGGCAATAATAAAACCGGAAGGAATAAGGGACTTCTATGAAGACGAAACGCTAATCCAAATAACACAGGAACTGACAGAAGAGCTGAGAAAAAACCAGACAATAGACTGGCAAAAGAAAAAACAGGCTCGATCCAAAATGAAAATGATAGTGAAAAAATTGCTGGCAAAATATGATTACCCTCCAGACGATAGGAAGGAAGCAATCGATATAATCATAACACAATGCGAAAACTGGGCAGACAACCTAGAATATGACTAAAAGGGAGAGAAAAATATGGCAGACAACACACAAGAAATAGGATTTGAGAAAGAGATATGGGATGCAGCAGACGAACTGAGAGGATCAATGGATGCATCAGAATACAAACAGGTAGTGCTAGGACTAATATTCCTAAAATACATATCAGACAAATTTGATGAACGATACCGAGAACTAATAGAAGAAGGAGATGGATTCGAAGAAGATATAGACTTCTATACTGGAGAAGGAGTATTCTACGTGCCAGAAGAAGCAAGATGGGACGTGATATCCAAAAACTCACACAAAGCCGATAACGGCATAATAATCGACAACGCAATGCGGGCAATAGAAAACAAAAACGAAGAACTAAAAGACATACTACCAAAAACCTTCGGAAGCAAAGACATAAATAGTGAAAAACTAGGAGCAGTAATAGACATATTCTCAAACATAGAAATGAAAGAACACGGCGACAAAAATGACATACTCGGACGGACATACGAATACTGCCTAGGACAATTCGCAGAACAGGAAGGAAAGAAAGCTGGCGAGTTCTATACACCGGCATGCATAGTAAAAACAATAGTGGAGATACTGCAGCCAACCAAGGGAAGAGTATACGACCCATGCTGTGGAAGCGGGGGAATGTTCGTACAATCATCAAAATTCATAGAAGCACACAGTGGAAACCTGACAGACATCTCAGTATACGGACAAGAATCCAACCCAACCACGTGGAAAATGGCGAAAATGAACCTGGCAATAAGACAAATAGAAGCCAACCTAGGAGAACACCCAGACGACACATTCCTAAACGACATACACCCAAGAATGAAAGCAGACTACATAATGGCAAACCCACCATTCAACCTCAAAAAATGGGGACAAGAACAACTGACAGACGACAAAAGATGGAAATACGGAATACCACCAAAAGGAAACGCAAACTACGCATGGATGCAGCACATGATACACCACCTATCCAGTAGAGGAAGAATAGGACTAGTACTGGCAAACGGATCACTATCATCAACAACCTCAGGTGAAGGAAAAATAAGACAAGCCATAATAGAAGACGACCTAGTAGACGCAATAATAACACTACCAACACAGCTATTCTACACTACAGGAATACCAGTAAGCCTATGGTTCCTGAATAAGGATAAAAAACAAAAAGGAAAAACACTATTCATAGATGCAAGAGAACTAGGAACAATGGTAACACGAAAACTAAGAGAACTCACAGACGAAGACATACAACTAATGGCAGACACATACAACAAATATGTTGAAGGAACACTAGAAGACGAAAAAGGCTTCTGCAAAGTAGCAACACTAGAAGACATAAAAGAACAAGACTACATACTAACACCAGGAAGATACGTAGGATTCAAACCAGAAGAAGACGACGGAATACCATTCGAAGAAAAGATGAAAACACTGACAACAGAACTGGACGAATTATTTGAAGAATCACACAAACTAGAAGAAGAAATAAAAAATAACCTAACAAAAATAGGATACTACAAATAATTTTCAAATGTTTATTTA